>JAFEBR010000377.1 GCA_018242565.1 Planctomycetota bacterium
AACTGGCTGTTACCAGCGGAACTCGCCACCGACGGTGAACCCGCTGAGCCACAGGTGATTGTGGGCATTCAGGACCTGGGTCCCCGGGGGGCTGTTCGAAAGATCCAACTGATCCGGAGCAAACGCCAGGTTCTGGATCCACAGGAAGCGGTGACCGACGCTGAGTGCGAACCAGTCGGTGACGCGGTACATCAGCTTCGATTCGGTTTCCACCAGGGTGGAGATGGGCATGCCGTCAGCGTTATAGTTCCGCAGGGTAATCGTATTGCCGAAATCCTGCATCAGCGTGCTCTGGTGCACGGCGTTCATGTAGGGTCCCGCTTTACCGGTCAGCGAGAAGTACCAGGGGCCGCGTTCAAAGCGCCAGCCGGCACCGAACTGCAGGCCGATCAGGTTGTTGACCGCCGTGATGTGATAATCACTGGTGGTCAGCGTGTATCCGCTCTGCGACTGAATATTGAATCCTTCCACCATGCGGAGGTAGCGGGGGCCAAACATCAGCGTCACGCCATTGATCGTCTGCTTGTAGTTGATTTCCGCGTTCTGAATGTACGACGTGTAATCAATCGTGATGCGGTCGGCCAACTGGTAATCCGAGGTCACCGTCTGCAGCGTGCCAGCCAGCCCCAGGCTGGGGAAGGGACCGTTATCGGTCACCGTGGCACTGTTGTTCCACGAGTTCAGACCCCAGTACGTGATTTCGAGTTGGGCGATCTGGTCCAGGTTGAAACCCAGGGTGCCCACGAGGCCGGGGTTGTACTGCCCCGCCAGACTGGCATTGCCCACCGTCATCACAACCTGTGAATCGACGGGGTTATTGGTGGCGATGGCCTGATTATTGGCACCACCGCCAAACCGCCCCAGGAACAGCGCGTCGATTTCGGCGTAGACGCCAAACTTCGGAGGCAGAAACCAATACCGTGGCCGGATATAGCTCGGCGATTCCTCGCTACCTTCCGGATAAGGCGAGTCGGCGAAACTGCCGCTCTCTTCCCAGACTTCCGGCGACTGGCCGGCGAACTTCCATTGGTTGTCATCCGCACGCAAATGCGATGTGGAGCCCAGCAGCGTTGCCAGCAGCGTGAATGTGAGAACCGTCGTTCGCATACGGCATCCTTCAAATCTAAAAATGCTTGTCGTCCCCCCGCGAAGCGATTGGCGCCCCAAAACTCACACCGGCGCGTCGCCTTCCGTCGACACAAATCTTTCCTTCTTATCGGAAGTTGCGCTGCATTCAGTACAGTCAATACAGGAATTCCACCCGGTAAATTCTGTACGAACTGAACAACCGGCTGAATCGGCACGACCCGCGAGAATAACCAAAACAGGAAGTCTGCAGAGACTGCGCCGACCCAGGCTGGCCTGATGCCATTCGCGCCCACCGCCGTGGGCCTGGAGCTGTGAGCCTGATGCCGTGTTGTACCTCGCACGGCCCTGCACACGAAAAAACCCGCGGTGGCACCGGGCCACCGCGGGTTGAGGAGTTCAAATCGTTACCGCTGTTCGACGACGAGCGTCATACCGTCCGTTGATCACGGATAGCCGGCCGACATCTGGAACAAGGCATTCAACGTGTTGATGTCGAAGTTGTTCCAGGCAGCCGCCCCGTTCGACCAGGTAATCTTGTTGGTCGACCGAGTACCGATCGTATTCGCGGCCAGTCCGGTTATGCCGTCGATCACCACCAGCGTCGAGCTGCTCGTGATGCGGACATGGAAACTGGCTCCCGTAGTGTCGGTCAGTGTGATCAGCGGGCTGAGTGCGGACGTCTTCACCCAGGTCATTACCGGTTTGGCCGGGGCCGACGCCAGAGCAAATCGCACCATTCCGACGGCCGTACTGCTGGTGAAGTCTCCGGTGGCAATGTAAGCGATGCCGTTCAATGTCACTGTGGCTTGCGTCTTGGCAACATTCAGTGTGCCAAAGGCCGCCTTGCCGGTGTCGCTGACGAAGATCACGTACGAGCCATTGAACACAATCTGTTCCGACTGACCGTTCGCCGCATTGTAGAAGTACGCCGCCGAGACGACTCCCGTCTGCAATGTGGACTGCACCCAGGTCGTGGTCGAAGCACCGGTCCAGGTGATGACGCCATCAGTTAACACACCGGTCCCGAGTCCCAGTCCCGCGGCCGTCACCGTCGTGTCGACGATCGTGCCCTGAACCCAGGTCCCTGCGTCATTGATGAACGTGGCGTTGGTGCCATACTGAATGACCGATTCGGTTTTTGCCGTCGTAGCATTCAAGTAGTTCGTCAGCGCGAAGGGCGAACTGGTCAGCGGAGCCAGATTCCAGATGGTCGAGCCACCCGGAACAGGAGCCGAGAACGTAATCTTGTTCGTCCCGAACGTCGCCGTGACGCCCCAGTCGGCGATCGTCGCCTGGGTGCCGTTGTTAATCAGCGTTCCGAGGGCCGCCGCACCGGTATCCGAATAGAACAGAGCGGTGGTTTGTCCCTGGGTGACGACGTATTCGTTCGACGCACCGTTCGCGAGGAACGCGGTGACGACGGGCAGCGTCGGCAAGACGGCCGTAGGCGGAGTCGCGGCGAACTTCACAGTCCCCGCCGCGCCATTCTTCGTACCGTAAAGCGTGACATTTTCTGTCCAGACCTCACCGTTCGAGAAGGTGATCACACCGCTCCCGACCGTGCCCGTGATGCCGGTCGAGGGAATCAGGACTTGAGTCGGACTGAGCCAGTAACCGGGCAACGACTGTCCCAGACCGTTGATGAACGTGAGGCTGTTGCCCGCGTTCTGAATCACCTGGGCTGTGCCACCAGAAGAACTGACATAGGTCGGGGGCAGATCGAGCTTCTTCCAGGTCTGACCGAACGCCGTGAACGAGTCATTCACCAGCGGAGTGGTGGTGCTGTTCGGCAACTGGAGCTGCAGCGAGGCCTTCGTCGTGTTGAAGCTGATCGTCGTGTTGAGCGTACCCGTGGGGCCGGTGAAGATTGCTACGTTATTGTTCTGGGTCACCGTCCCCAGCGTGGTCACACCACCACTGGTCACGGCCCAGGTACCACCCAGGGAAATCCGGACCCACTTGTAACCATCCGACCAGGAAATCCGCCCGGCGTCAGCAGTCGACGTATCGACGGTACCGACGACGTTGTTGACTCCATCGAGCTTCGCGGCCTTGACCGTGTTGAACGACTGGTACGAACCAGTGGTGCCGATGCCGTTGTAGTTGAGAATCGTGGGCAGCGAAGCCCCGCTCTGGGCGATACGGCCGATACCGACCGCGGCACCCTTCGAATTCGTGACCAACCACGATCCCGACAGATCGAATGAGTTCCCCAGCGGAGCCACATTCAGGTTCACAGGGACCGGGCTGCCCGTCGAAGACAGAGCCCCGTCATAACCGAGCACCGAAAACGCGGTCACCGCATTGCCAGAGATTCCGGGCTTGCCGGTCCAGTGCAGCACGTCGCCCGGCTGCACCAGGTTGCTCTTGTTCTGGGCGATCGACACACCGGCCGTCACGGCAATCGCCGTTGAGGATCCAGACTTGGTGATCGTCAGCGTGCCATTCGCCGCCGGAATCGAGGTGATGATGAAGCTCACCTGATCGCCGTTCGGATCAGAGGCGTTCGAAGCCCCCAGCAGTTTCTGGTAGGTGATGTCGAACGTTGTCTGCTGCACGGCCGAGCCCAGCAGCGCCCCGTTGACCGATGTCAATGTGGGGGCATAGTTCTGCAGGTTGACCTTGATCAGACTGTTCTGGAAGCCGTCGAGTTGCTTCGTATAGTCGAACGCCGACACCGTAAACATCGAATTCAGCGACGGCGTGGGGGTTGAATTCGGCAGGTACTTGGTGCTGCCCACCCAGACCACCGTATCACCGGCGTAGAAGTTCGACGCATCGCGGATGTAAATCGGTCCCTGCGAGAAGCTGGCCGCCGTGACAAGTTGTCCGTTGATGTACAACGCACCGGTCGGGCTGGCAGGCAGCGATTCGAGACGGAAGGCCAGTTCATCACCCGGATAACCAATCGTGGCGCCGGTCGCCGCGACCAGTTGTGCGAAGGTGACCTGTGTAGCCACATTCCAGGGCTGGTTGGGAGAGATGGTGGCGGTGGTCTGATTCGGCGGGGAGAACGACGGCGGTCCCACATCCAGGACCTGCATCGTCAGCGTCCCCGTGTTCACAGACGTCTGGAACTGACCGTACGTCGTGTTGTTGAACCCGTCGTAGGCTTTGACGGTCATCGCCGGAGTGATGGTCAGGACGTTGCCTGTCTGCACACCGGTGTTCACGTATTCATAAGCCAGCGTATCGGACGGCCCCATCTTGAAGGTCGTGTTCGCTCCCTGAGCCTTATTGTTCAGGAACAGAATGCCGTTGGAGTTCGACTGGGTCGTGATCTGCAACTGCTGATCGCTACCGGTGGCCTTCAACCAGGTCACGCCAAATCCGGTAACCAGCGAGCTGTACGAGATCGGGAACAGCACGGGGAAAGACGGGTTGACCGTGATCGGTGCCACACCCAACTGCAGGCTCGTATTGGCCAGGATGGGGGTCGGATTGATCACATCGATCTTGACCGGGACCGGAGTCGTCGAGACCGACAAAGCCGGAGCGACCTTCGCGTTGACCGGGTCATAACCCAGCACGGTGAAGGCGCTCACTCCAGTGCCCGGATTGGCACCCGGATTCCACAGCAACACATCACCCACTTCAACCAGGTTCGACTTATTAGCCGAGACCGTCGTCCCCGGCACGACGTTAAACGTCGGGCTGCCGGGTTGGGTGGTCTTCTTGATCTGCAACGTTCCGTTGGGAATCGAAGTGATCAGGAAGTTGGGCGTGTGCCCGGTCACGATGTTGAGATTCGCCGGCACCGCCGCGCCCAACAACTGGGCGTAGGTGATATTGTCGACGAAGTTCTGAACCGCCGAGGGCAAAGGACCGAAGGTCGTCAGTTCCGGTGCATGATTCCCGATGATCGTGAAGACCACCGTGCCGTTCGACTGGTTGGCCTGAATTGGGTTGCCCGCCAGGTCGGTAATCGGCAGAGTGCCTTTGACCAGCGGAATCGTAATCGTGTAGTTGCTGGCGGTGGGGAAGGTTGTGAACGACTGGAACTGCACGACGTGTGTCGTGGAATTGTAAACGAACTTGTAGTCGGTCCCGTCGACCAGCGTCTTGCCGTCCTGGGTCAGCACGAAGGCACTCGACTTAACCGTCGAATTGTCGATGCCCACTCCCACGTCCGAGAGCTGCACATCGAACTCGGTCAGAGTCAGAGGTTGAATAATGAACACCTTGTTCACCGTCGGGTCTCCATCGGCCGGACCATTGTCCTGCGGATTCGTGAGACCGGCACTGGGGCCGACGAAGTCTGCCCGTTCGATCGCACCGCGGTCGATGAAGATGTTTTGCCCCAGACCCGTCGCGTTGACAACATACGGGTCGTCGATACGCAATTGACCGAAGCGGTCGTTGACCGGAGCAATAATCGGCGACTGGGGAATCCCCAGTGGCGACAGCACGGCGGTCATCGTCGAGCGTTCACCCAACGAGTTCAGCGACGAGTCGATCGCCAGGCTGCCTTCCTTCAGGTAGAAACCGGCGCCCGACTGGGCCGTAATCGAAGCCGTAGCCGGGTTGACGAACAGCGGCGCCGCGGGTTGCAGCAGGATCGCGTTGGTTCCGGTGGTCCCGTTGACGGTATTCCCCTGGAACACTTCGGTACCCACAACCGTTCCGGTTGACGTGTTATCGATCGAAATGCCCAGCGAGGTATTCGCGATGATGTTGTTCAGAATCGTCGGGGCAGCATTGCTCTTGACGGTAATGCCCGTTCCGGTCGCCTTCGAGGCACCATAGATGGTGTTGTTGACGATACGGCCGTAGGGCACACCGGCGAGTGCCCCGCCGGTGTTGTCACCCGAGAATTGGATACCACCCACGCCGAAGTTGTTGATCACGTTACTGACGATGTTCGGACCGGGAATTTGCCGGTTGGACGCCACCGTCGGCAGGTTCAGGACCGAGTACGGATGCGGCGTGGCATTGCCATCATTATCGCGAGGTGCCGGCAACACCGAGATGCCGTACTGTTGCGAGAACGAAACCGTGTTGTTGGTGATCGAGATCCGTCCCTGCGGACGGTCGGACATGTTGTCACCACGCAACCCCGACGTCGTGTAGTCGTTGATGAACCCGGCATTGTTCTGACCGAAACTGGTACTGGTGGTGACTGACGTCGCCAGGATCAGGTCGACACTAAAGTTCGTATCCGGCAAGCCGTTTGTGAGTGTCGCCCCGGTAATTCGACCGTTCGACAGTTCGGCCGTAACCTTGAATTTCTTGGCCGAATTGGCCGCATTGATCGCGTCGCGAATCGAGCGCGCCACTTTAGCCGCGGAATCGCCGGCCGTGAAGGCCACCAGTTGCTGATTCGTCCCGAGCTTGGTGCCGGCGGGAGCGAAGACAAACTGGACCTGGTTGACTCCATCGCTGATCGTGAACGAATCACCATTATTGATGCTTGTTCCGTCAGGCGACGTCAGCGTGAACCCGCCGATTTCGCGCTGGGTCGTGAAGAACTGCTGGTACAGGACCGTGGTTGGGGAAATGCCACTGGGAAGGATTTCGTTGTTGGTCCCTTGGCGAATTTCGAAGTTGTACGGTCCGCTCAGAGATTGCTTGGGCGCACTGGGATTCGGATCTTGAGGAACCGCAAAGTAATTGGTATCGCTCGCTGAACCCGTAACCATTTCTCCGCGGTTTGCAAAGCCGACGATGATGTCGTCGATCGCAAAGCCGAGGTACTTGTTGTCTTGCCCAGCCCGTAGATCGCGCGGCCCGACGCCGGTTGATTCGCCGGTATCACCCGTCGACACATTGCCATTTCCAGTGTCTTGGAACATTGTGCCAGCAGTGCTGAAATCAAACCGCAACTGAACTGAATTGGCCCCTGCAAATTCAGAAAGATCGACACGGGCCTGTTGCCATTGATTAGTGGCAAAGACCGGTTGAACAGTACTCAACGAGGTGGGATCCGACTGGTTCGTGCTGGATTTCGAGGTGATGTAACGCGGCAATTCGGCTTTACTACCTCCTGTCGACAAGATGAGGTTATTCGTTGTCAACTCGCTCCAGGTATTACCGCCATCGATCGAACCGTAGACGCGGGCGCTATCCTGCATTGCGACCAAACTGCTGACGCCGGCAGTCTGGAGCAAATAGTTATAGTACAGCGTCGGTTCATCCAGAGTGCTGTACGTCGATAAATCGAACGAGTTCGTAATCAGCGAACCGTGTGCACCACCGGGCAGATTGTAGTTGTTTCCGAGACCGCTTTGGGCATTGTTGGACGTCAGCACCTGCTGGAACGTCGCACCGGAAATATTGTTGTTCGTTTGTACGCCGTACTGGCCATTGACCAGCAAACCGTTGGCGTCCGTGTATTGAATGTAATCATTGCCGTTTTGCGGAATCTGGACCCAGTTTTCGAGTCCAAAGTAATATGATGCGCCGCCGACTCGCTCCGATGAAGCACGACTGTCGGAGGTCGATCCCACAGCCGTAACGAAGATCGTATTGCGAGAGTTATCCGGCGCCGACAAAATACCGTGCCCCGCATCGGGTGACTGCAACGTGGTGGGATGCCACAGGTTGAAATCCAGCGGTGAAAAGGTGATACCGGTGACCTGCCCGACAGAACCTTTCGAAGACGTGGCGTACGTTGTCGGATCAGTCAGTACCCCATTTTGATTAAAGAATACCTTCTGCAAGTTGCCATTCGTATCAAAGGCAACAATCGCGCCGCTGGTCGTGCTGGCGAACAAGATCTGTTGCGTGGTGCCATCGGCATTCGACCCGTTGACATTCAACAGGTTCTGGGGCCCCAGGGTCAGGCCAGTGAAACCACCAAATTGGGCGCTGAAATCAGCGATCCGCGTCGCCGCACCGCTGAACTCGCTGATGCGATAGAACTGCCCATTGGAACTTACGCCATACAGCGTGTTCCCCACATACTCCAATCCGCGAGTGTAACCGGAAATATTGGCTCCGGTAATGTTGCCAACCACACCCCACGGTTCCCCGGTGACCACTGCAGCGGATCCACTGAGCGGGTTCGCACGATACAACCGGGACGAGGCTTCATAGCCCCCCGCGCCAAACCCTTCCACCGAGTAATACAGATTGTATTTTGAACCAGTAATCCCATCGCCGTTGATCTGGTAGGGCCCCCAAGCGACCGCGTCGACCCTTCCAGGGTTCAGCATCTCCACCGTGATCGTACCGCTGGCAGGCAACTGGGGAATGTTGTCGGGCCCCAACGTCTGCAGAGCAGCGCCGGTCCCGGGGTCAATTCGTGCCAACGTGCCAATCTGATTATTCGCACCGTTCCCGGTTGTATAGTAGTCCCACAACGTGCCATCGGAACGCATCTTAATGGTGGCGTTGTTGGTGTAAATCGTATTTGGCAGCACGTTCTGCATCACGTAGTTGTTCGTGCCGCTGAATGAGTCGGCGGAACCAAGGTTTCGCCCCGCGTTTCCAACGGTAAACAATGTTACATCCGACAGCGTAAACGGTACTACGTTTTGCGATACAGATGCTGTCGAGTGGATCGGAAATATGGCGTCGGTCGTGGGCAACAGAGTGTTCTGCACCGCTGCTGTTCCCGTCGTGAAGCCAGTGAACCCAATGTGGTCTTCCACAATCCGCTGGACCGAGTCGACCGGTTCCAAACGTGTTAAATTGCTAGCGCCGTTGTATGATAAATTACGCCCTGACGGCGTACCAAAGTAGGCCGACTGGGCGGCAGGAATCGCTGCGTTCGACGAAATTGCGACGTAATAGGTGAACGCACTGCTTCCCGGAGTCGCGGCCGGCAATTGGGCCGAGCCAATGAATGGGTCGAGCGAGCCGACTGAACCACGCGTCAAATCGGTCAGGCCATTGCCTTGGTTGGGGCCCGGTTGCGTGCTCGTCACACCTCCGTCCTGACTGACCAGGATCAGTTTGCCAGTACCATCGAAGACCGACAAAGTCGTATCGGGCCGCGTCAAGCCGTCGGTATAGAAGACTTGGAAGATGCTCGAGAAGGTCTTGCCACCCGCGTTGACGCCAGCGATGGCCTGGATCAGATCGTACTGCAATTCAAACTTGTACCAATCAACTGAAGTCGGCGTTGCCAGGTTCCCCGAGGCATCGATCGTCGAGTTGTTCGTGGCCAGCAAATTGCCCAGATTCTGGGCGGTGGCGAACGAGTTGTTGGTACCGGTGGACTGCTGTGTTCCAGTCAGCACCGAATTGGCCGGCAGACCTTCGATTTGAATGCCATTGGTCGCGTAGCTGATGTTCGAGTACTGGATCGTCGAACCGGGAGTGACCCATGTCTGTTCCAGACGGACCTGCAACTGATAGGCCCCTGCGGTCAACGCCTGATCGCTGCGGACCCGGATGTAGTAGTTGCTCGTAGTCCCCACAGTTCCCGGCAGAATGACCCGCATCATCGAATCACGAGGGTTCGACGAATAGTAGACACCACCCAGAACCGGATCTTTCAGGATCGACAGGGCCACGACTCCAGGAGCCGACGTAATCCCGAATGGATTGTTCGGGGTCGCCTGTGACTGGTTGGCCGAGGCGAGGACTTTGCCATTCGAATCCACCAGTTCGATCACACTCGCCAGGCTGGGCGAAGAATTTCCAATCTGGAACCAGACTTCCGAACCAGCCGTTCCCGAGAAGCTGTAGACATCCACGTCGCTGGGGCGAACAAGGGCGCCGTGGATATCGAATCCCAGCGGCAGGTAATCGTTACCGCCCTGCGGCGAAACGGAAATATTGTTCGTCAGGGTCGGGGCCAACGTGCCCATGAACTGGGCTGTGGCTGGCGTCGTGATGGGCTTGCCGGTCTCTTGAATCACCGCCACGTTCGTGTCGTTGCTGTACGGCATCAACGTGATCGAGTTCCAGTCGCCGGGTGAAGCCACCGAGAACGTACTATCGCCATTGGTATCATTTTGGGGCTGACCATCGAGACGGAAGCCGGCACCCACGGTGTCGTCTTTCAGGCTGGTCAGTATCACCGGGTTCGCCGAGGTGCCGACGATCTGCAGGGCCCCGCCAATGCGACCGATGATGTCCAGCGGAATGCCGTTGATAAAGAAGCCCGCGTTTGCCCCCTGCAGCTTGACGACCAGGCTGCCCTGGGTGTTGCTGACAATCCGGATGCCGCCAAACGTGTGCTGGTTGATGATGTCGTTGATGGCGTCGGTCACGACGTGGACAATGCCCGTATCGTCCCAGATCGTCTGGGTCGTGATCGACTCAGACCGGACTTCCATGCCGTTGACTTCGTTGCCGGTAAACGTGTTCCCGGCGACGAGCGGACCATAGTTCAGATAACCCGGGTTCTCGGCATTCAGCGACCCGACGCTGTCACCCCAATCGTTGACGATCAGGTTGTTGAGCGCATTGGCGTTGATGCTGATGATGTAGCCCGAATTATTCAGGAACTGGTTGTCGATCAGGATCGGCTGCGAACCCCGGACGAAAATGGTGGCCGGGCCGTTGCTGAGCAGTCCATCGCGCGACGGATCGGCGTCGAAGCTGGCATCACCACTGTCGTTGTAACCGAAGAACGTGTGCGCGACACGCACCTGGGCCTGTTGAATCCCGATGGCGTTGAAGTGTGCGAAACCGCCGTTGATGCCGACGCTGCCGCCACCGTATTGAATGATCGCATGATCGATACTGCCCGTCGTGTTGGCCTCGAAGAAGATGCCGCCCCAGTCACCAGGAGCGCCGACGGTGCTCGCGTTATTGGCAGTGTTGAACGTGCCCCCCGCGCCGAACGTGTTGTCGTTGATCGAGGTGATCACGATCGGCTGCGAGGCCGTCCCTTCGGCGATCAACTGCGAGGTTCCGACCTGCAATTGAATGGTGGACCCGCTCATCTTCAGGATGACACCGGGGTCAATCACCAGGCTGCCCGCCACGTTCGCCGACCAGTCAGTATGGGTCGGATCAGCAGGATCGGGCATGTACAACCCGCCGGGGTTACCGGTGATGTACAGATTCTGCGTCAGCGCGTAGACGATGTCGGTATGAGTAATCCGGGCCGGGACATCGAGTTGACGTGTGGGTTGACCGGGCGCCGTCTGCACACGAATGAAGAACGCATTGACGCTATTGTCGACAATCACGTTCCCATAGACATCGGGCCCGATGCGGTCTCCCGTGTTGGCCAGGCTGTTCGGATCTGCCGAGATGGCCGAGTCGGCACTGAGACTGATCGTGTTGAACCACATTGCCGGTCGGGCTATGAACGGAGCGTGCCCATCGGGGTTGGAAATGTGGATCGGATTGACCACCTGTTCGACGGAATCCACATCAACTTTGCCACCACCGTACAGGAACGTCGCCTGATTGACGGAGTTCAAGTAGATGCCGTTACCGTACAGGTCTTTACCCTGGAAGTCGGACTGCTGGTTGTACAGAATGCCGCCCCAGTCTCCTTGAGTCGGGCCGCCCTGGTGCAGCGTATCGCTGTTGCCGCCGATTGAGTTATCGAACAGCGACGTGAAGATCACGTTGTCGCCGGGCGTCCCCAGCACCTGCAAAGAACCATTGCTGCGGTCAATGCCCGGCACGGTGTCACCCACATTGATGATTGCATCACCCAGCTTCAGTACGGCGCCGGCGTCGACCATCACGGTCACCCCCAGCGGGACGACAAAGGTGGCACCATCCTGCGCGGCATTCCCCTGCGAATCGAATCCGATCTGGTACGACAGACTGTCTTCGTGAGTCGTCGGATCGGCATCGGCACCGCCATTCCCCACGATGCGCAAGATCGTTCCCGGAACCGCGGCATTGAGGGCATCGCTGATGTTCGAATACGGGTTCGAGAGCGAGCCATCCTGATTCGTGTCAGCCGAATTCAGCTTATCGACGAAAATCGTATTGCCACCGCTGGCAATGGAACCCGTGGAACTGTTGAACCAGAAGTTGAAGGCCGTGCCTGAGGTGTTGACGCCATCTCCCGACAAGGCCACGCCACCACCGCTGCCGTTGATGCCCGCATCGACGAACTGGGTGCCGGCGGCCGGGTCGGCAGTGAAGCTCAGCTTCAACTGGTACTTCCCGTCGGTGTTACCGCCGAAACCACTGTCGGCGATCGACGGATCGAAATTGGTGTTCCCCACGCTCGACACGGCGATGTAATACGAACCGGCCGAGAGGTGCAGATTGATGAGTGAATCAAGACCCAGGTAGTTGTCGTTGCGGGCGATCAGTGTCCGACTGCCCTGCCCCCCCGAGGTCGAAATCGTGAGGGACGTTCCCAGGGTCGTGCTGATGTTGGTTGAACCAGCACCCACGCCGGTTGCCGACGCACTGACCAAGTTCTTGGCCAGGACATCCGCATTGAGCGCCGCGGCAACCAGGTTGGCCGTGGTGAAACCCACGGCATTCGTATTCAGCACGACGTTAATCGTGGAACCACTGACGCTGACGGTGGGGCCGACATTCTTCCCGAGGTCGGCTTTCGTAAAGGCGATATTCACACCATTACCCGCCGTGCCAGGGGCCTTGGCGGTAATATTCAAGGTCGCCAGTTTGTTGCCGGTCGTGCCAAAATTGGTGGTCGCGGTCGCCGACGCGGTCGCATCGCTGTACAGCGACAGCACGGCATTGAGCGTGCTGGGATCGGCGGCCGCTTTCAGATCGAGGCGGAAACTCAAGTTCCCGTCGTTACCGATGATGAAAGATCCCGGATCGGCCGAGGCTCCACCGGTGATCTGGGCCGCGACCAGTTTGCTGGCCAGCGGATCATCATTCACCGCATCCACCAGGCCTTCCACGGTCGTGCGAGCTGAATTATTGGTGTTGAGAATGACCGTGATCTGGGTCCCGTTGACGTTCACATCCGGCAGTGCAGAATTCGCACCCAGGTCAGCGTACTGGAAAGTTAAGCTGATTCCGGTGCCGGCCGCCTGAGTGGGAATCGCCGTAAACGTGACGTTGGCAAATCCATTCGTGTAGAAGTCGGTGCTGGCCGTTGCCGGCAACGTCAATCGCTGGGCCAGTGCTTCGGCATTCAGAGTTCCGGCCGTATCAAGCTGGAAATTGTAGATATCGATGTCGGTGCTGTCGGGCGGAAGAATGTTTTCCGCGGGAACCAGGTTGATATCGCCGGGGTAGACTGCTTCCACACTCCCGATGCTGGGCTGGCCGGGAATCGGCGCCGATTCACCATTGCCCGCGCCACCCACCCCCGAACCCATCACGCTGGGAGCGTCGTAGCTGTGTCCCAAGCCCAGGGCATGTCCGATTTCATGGAAGGCGATGCCGAACCACGAACCGCCGTAGGGACTCGAACCGTAATCCAACTGGCCGTTCATGATGACTTCGCCGCCACCCGAGATCCCGCCAACTGCGGTGGGACTAATTCCCGGGGCTACGGCTCGCACATCACCGGTGACGACGGTCAAACCGGAACTGGCCGTTTCGACGAATTCGATGCCGAGATAGTGCCCGTAAATCGTAAAAATCTGCCGGGCGAGGTTTTTCTGCTGGTCGGTAATCTGGTTGTGGACTTCGTTGTCCAACACAACGCCGTAAACATCCTGGAAGTTGTAGTAATAGACCGGAATGGAACTCGGCACGCTGGCCCCCGAAGTTCCGCCCACATTGCTTTCGCCGCTGATTCCCTGTGATGACAGGTTCCGGTTCCCCGGGGTGCCGGGGCCACCGGGCAAAGCCGGGTACGCGAGATTGCCCAAAGGCGCAATTTCACCGCTGATCACGGCACCGGCCGCCCCCAGTGATCCCAGGCTCGTCGCCGTAGCAAAACTGGTCGAGTCGTAAGCAGCCGTTGTTGAGGACGAAGTGCTGATGTTGACGAAATAGGAGCCATATCCCTGCCCCGGCAAATAACCGTTGCCCGCTTGGGGATCGTAGCCGGCATTCCCAACGGCCGATACGCCGACGTAGTACGTCGTCGCACCGATGTTGCTGTTGAGAAACATCAGTGAATTCAGGTCGCTGCCCAGTTCGACTCCGTCCGCGTCAAACAATCGCAACTGCAGATCGCCCTGGAAAGCGGCTGCCAGATTTGAAACACTGACGTTGATGAAACCGGGAGATGTCACCTGGAACTTGTAGAGGTTGACCGCGCTGGAATCGGTACTCTCCCCAATCGAGTTATTTCCCAAATAACCCTGGGTTCCATAACCGCCTACCGACAGGGCCTGAACGGACGCACCAACCGGGCCGACAGGAGTCGTGGCACCGTTGTACTGCGACACCAGGACGAGATTCGAATCGTCAATCACAAAGGCGATGCGATACAAGCCGCCATCAGGTCCTTGCAGAATCT
>JAFEBR010000378.1 GCA_018242565.1 Planctomycetota bacterium
CGGGACTTTCCTGGGAAGCAGTCCGGTCACAGCTTCGGGCGGATTTGGAGCGGTGATTGAGTTTCATCGTCGCGCACTGGACGAGCTGCGCGAGGCTCAGGCATGGTACCGTGCGCGGTCCCAGCATGCCGCGGAACGGTTTTTTCACCAGGCGTCCCGCGCGAAACCGTCTGAACTCACCGACACACAGCCACCCACTCCCTGCCGGCCCTGTGCCAGGGGACGTACTGACTGACAGCGAAACCGAGCCTCCCCTTATCCTCCATCAGCCGGTGCCGAACGGACGCAATCAGGTTGCGGGGTGGTCGGTGGGTCACGCGACTGCCTCCAGATACGGACGCATGACATTGGTCATCCGGCAGATCTTGGCAGCCTGCCAGATTTGATCGAACGTCGCTTTCTTTTGCCGCAGGCCATCGCGGAGTGCTTCGAGTGCCACATCGAGACCGATCTTGTTGCGATACTTGAAACAATCCACGATGGTCTTGGCAGGAGAATAAACACGCACGCAGACCCCTTCGAGGGTATGTTCCTCGATGCCATACGTCAGGGCTTTGCCAGAGAATCGGACAATGCGCAGGGGCAGCGACGGAGATCGAGGCCGCCGCGCTTTGTGGTTGATCGCCAGCCAGACTTCGAACGGAGCCTGCACGGTCAGTCCGTGAAACTGCAGCGCCGACAGGAGACAGACGACACCCCGCGGCACTCGACGAGCGGCTTCGATCAGTGATCTGTGCTCCGTCGGTTCGTCCTCAGCCAGGACGTACAGGCCGCGCGCCGGACGTTCCAGAACACCGGCGGCGAAGAGTCGATTGAGATACGTCCGCGCAATACCGGCGGCCACCACGTCTCGAGCGCGCAGAACACGGGACGTTCCGAAGAGTTTCAGCAGCTGATCTCGCTTGGGAGTGGTCATTGTTTCTAAATGTCGGCAAATAACAACAAGTGCCGACATAGTGTAACACCAGTGTCGTTGTCGGGCAAGACGATATGGAAGGGAAGTGCCGACGCTGGCCAGGTCGAAAAGTGGTAGTGCGGCACTCGGGCGGCACCGACGAACTGCCACCCACTCACCGCCGGCCCTGTGCCGGGGGAAGTGTTGACTGACAGCTAAACCGAGCCCTTCTTAATCTTCGTCAGTCGTTGCGGAGCGGGCGTTCGGTCACAGCAGGGCCTCCAGGTACGGCGTCATGATGCGCTTCACTCGACAGATTTCCGCATAGTGCAGCAGCGTTTCGGTGTGGACCGGTCTGCGCTGGCAATACGCCTTAAGCGCTTCCAGCACTGTGTCGAGGCCAATCCGATGACGATGCTTGAAGCAGTCGGCCAGCGTTTTCTCACGGCTGTAAACGTGCAGCGGGATGCCGTCGACCTGGTGCGTCTCGATGCCTTCCGAAAAAGCCCGGCCACTGAACCAGTAATGGCGGACGGGGGGATAATCGAGTCGTGGTGGTTCTGCCCCTCGGCGAATGGCGACGGAGATTTCATGCGGGATCTGCGTCGTCAGTTCATGCCAGGCGAGAGCCGAGATGAGGCACAGCACCCCACCGGGAATCTTCAGGGCCACTGTGACGAGATCGGGATGCCCCAGCGAAGGGGTTCCCAGCAGACGGTAGAGCCCGCGACTGAGCTGTTCGATCTGGCCGTCATCTCGCAGTTGGTACAGCGTGCGGGGATGCACGCCGGCCTGGATGGCATCCCGTGTGCGGAGAATCCCCCCCGTCGCACGAAATGCCTGCAGCGCCCGTGCGATCGGACGACTTTCGGAGGTGTCGGGCGTCTGTACCATACGGATAAATATACCAGCAAATCGACGATCGTGCAGGTGTTTTTATCCATTTTCTGACGGCACCCCGGGCTTTTCTCACAAATGCCCAGCGGCGAAACCGTTTGAACTCGCCGATACCCAGCCACCCACTCTCCGCCGGCCCTGTGCCGGTCGAGGCGATGATTGGCCGCTACCCGGACGGGTTTGCCGCGAAGACTGGCGACCGCTCGCGAAGCACCGGCAGCCGTGCCGGTGGCTCGGGAGTTCGCCTCTCCCTCCACCGTTCCCCCTCGGCAGCGCGCGCGCTCTGTCGCGCGCCGCCGGGCGATTTGACCTGTTCCGAATTGCCAAAGATCCGATTTGCCAGCGGTACGAGCCCGGGCCTGGCCCGCACTTGCCCGGCGCCTGCTGCGCTCATCCGCCTCGTTTTCAGCGGCACTCGCGTGCCGCACTCGGCCCGCTGTCGCTGCTGCTCTCAATCTCCCCCGCCCGGCCGTGCCGATGTCGGCCGACCGGGGGGCGTGCCGATGGCCAGCGGGCCCGGGTCAGGACATCGTGATCCGTCGGCTCGCGCGCCCGAGATCGACTCGGCTCGCAGCGGTTTGGCCGAGAGGCGCGGTACCGCCGGATTTCTGCCTCACCAGCGTACGCGGCGTGCCCCGGCGCCTGTACGGGTGGCGGGCAACCCGAGACCCGTGGCCCTGGTTCCGCCGGCGGGCGATCACACTGGCGAGCGGTCGCGCACGCCACGCTGGAGCCCGCAATCGCCCCCGAAAAACTCACCCCGGGCCGAGGGGCGGGCATTCCGTCCGGCGGCGTGGGACTCCCCCGGGACGTGAATTGCCTCGCGTGCCGACGTTGGCAAGCAAACGGCAGACGGTTCCGCGGCGACATGGGACAGACTCCTGCTGGTGTGCAATACGTTCTCTATTTAGTTAATTATAAATAGTGTAAATAAA
>JAFEBR010000037.1 GCA_018242565.1 Planctomycetota bacterium
AGCGTTTCAGTGAATTCTCGCCCGGTTCGACCTTCGCCCGTAATGTCGAGCTTTTGGCCTGGTGGTAGCGATTGCCGAAACGATCGGGACCGTACTGGACCTCGCCGTCGTCGTCCTTCTCTTCACTGCGCCAGATCAGCGTCACGGTGTAGTTCCCGGCTTCGGCACCGTCGTGCTGGCTGTGAGTCGTCAGTTCGAATGAACCGTCTGACTGAACTTGAGCGTACGCCGGGGCCCCTTCGTCCGTGTTGACCGGATGAAAATGAATCCAGGCACCATCGGCTGGCACACCATCGAGGAAGACTTCGCCTTGAACCGGATAGAGCTGAACTTCGTCCCCATCGTGGCAGCCGGCGGCCAACAAACAGGAAGCCGCTAGCCCGACCCAGACCCAATTGCGGGCCTGGGCCAGAACGGCCATTCCACGTCCATGAGTACTCAAGAGATGCATCATGGATGATCGACGATTTCGCCGCCGCCCTTGGTCACGAGCGACACGAGAATGTTCAATCCGACCTGTTCAGAAACAAACGTCACGTGTCCATCGGCGAAGCAGACGTTGGCGCCACCTGAATGGAACGAATAGATATCGCCCTGCTGATTGTTGCAGTTCATGATGCATGGACCGGTCCCGAAGGCGCTCAGGCCATCCTGCGAGGTGCCGGTGACGGTGATGCGGTTGTCTGAATCGGCCCAAATGACCCCAGTGGCAGATGCGGGCAGCGGGGCTGATATGTAGCCGCGGTAGTATTGCGATGATTTACCACATGCTTCGGCGAAGAGGGTCGTATGCGTTGTGCCGTCGGTCACTTCGGCAATTTTAGTGATGGCGTTCTGGCGGGTCGCACCCTTGCTGCGTAAACCGGCCCAGGGGACCGTCACCAGGGGATTGGCAAAGCCGATCTCGGCACCCGTCGCGTCTTTCACAGTTTTGGCTTGACCGATGGCGGCGTAATCGCCCGGGGCACCTGTGGGAATGGTCTTCGTGGTGGGATAGACGCTGCCTCCGAGTACGTTGGTCTTGCTACCGGGAGACTTCGGGGGGGCGAAGGCGGCGTTTCCGCCGGAAATGTAATTCGCGGCTCCCGTTCCGTAGGTGACCAACGACCCCGAGTCGGGGGTCGAGGGACAGCGCATCAGCGGGAAGCCAACTTGAATCACAGCGGCATTCACGGGATCGAAACAGTCGACGTTAAAGTTGTAGACCGAACTGACATTCTGCTGGTCGATGAAGGGGAGCAGCGGCACCATGGCGCTGCAACGGCCCTGAGTGCTGTTTCCACCCGCATCCCAGGGGATGTAGGGGGGCTGGCTGTTATTCTTGGTGATCGAGTTGTAGGGCAAACCGCCCTTCAGCGATTCAAAATTCATGGCAGCCAGGCCCAACTGCCGCAGATTATTGATGCAGGCACTGCGTCGGGCCGCCTCGCGGGATTGCTGGACCGCCGGCAACAACAACGACACAAGGACCGCGATAATCGCGATGACGACGAGAAGTTCAATCAGCGTGAAGCCACCACGCGAACTGGGCCGCTTGCAAATACGTTGGATCCTGACCATTCCAATCACTTTCCTGGTGATACATCGGGAGATAGAAAAACTCGCAACCGCGGGCCCAATGCGTCCCGGGCGAATTCACATAGAACTCAGGCTGAATCTTAGCGCAGATTGATGATGATTTGATGAAGAGTTCGTGAGCGAGTCATGAAATGCGGCCTGGCTTGTACGAAAACGGTCGTTCAAAAATGGTTCCATTCAATCACTCGTGAAATGGCCCTGAACGGATCGCAATTGTCGGATTGCATCCGGTGCTGGAGTACAGGTTACAGGCCTGTCGGCAGCAAGATCCAGAGGGCCGCGAGCCTCCACTGCACCGGGTGGTGGATTGCCGACGCGTCAGGGAGTATCATTCCGCACGATGTTAAAGTGTTGACTGTGAATGACCTTGTGCAACCTGCCGCGCTGACGAACCAGCCGACCGGCATGTGGATTTGTTGAGTCTTTATGCCCCCGTTGAAGATTGCTGTTGCGACCCGCTGTTTTCAGTTGCCATTGAAGGACTCGCTGCGTGCCGCAGCCGCCTCGGGCGCCGTCGGCGTGCAATTTGACGCCCGCGAAGAACTCAGGCCAGGCGATTTGACCGAGACCGGCATTCGGCAATTGCTGCATTCGTTGTCGGAACGGGGACTGTCGATTGCCTCGCTGGTGTTTCCCACCCGCCGGTCGTTTTATGACCAGGACGAACTCGATGCCCGAGTCGCCGCCACCAAACGCGCCATGGATCTGGCCTGGCAGTTGAAATGTGGTGTGGTGACGGTCCGGGCGGGCAAGATTCCGGCCGATCCGGCGTCGAAGAACTACCGGATCCTGCAGGATGTATTGAGCGATCTGGCCCACTACGCGAATCGAGTCGGTTCGACATTGGCGATTACCCCCACACATGATTCACCCCAGGCGCTGCTGGACCTGATTGAATCAATTAAAACCGGGCCGCTGGCCATCGACTTCGATCCGGCCGTATTTGTGATGTCGGGGTCAAATCCGGTCGACGCGTTTCGCTCGACGTACCGTCAGGTGCTGCACCTGTCGGCACGAGATGCGGTTCGCGACATCGATGCCGGGGGGCTGGAAGTCGCGCTGGGGCGAGGCGAAGTGGAGTGGATCGAAATCCTGCCGCTGCTCGATGAGATCGCTTACACCGGCTGGGTTACGGTGATACGTACCCAGGGCGACGATCGCGGCGGCGACGTGGCCCGGGGCGTGAAATTTTTGAACAACGTCATGTTTTCCTGATCTCCCATGGCAGCGCCCCCCGTACTTACCGTTTCGCAGTTGACCCGCCAGATCAAGGATGCGGTCGAGGGCAATTTCCCGCTCTGCTGGGTGGTTGGCGAGATCACCAACTGCACGCGTGCCGGGTCGGGACATTATTACCTCACTCTGAAGGATGACACGGCCCAGATTCGAGCCGTGATCTGGAAGAACACGGCCAGTCGGCTCAAATTCGCGATCCACGACGGCCTGGAAGTGGTGGCGGCCGGGCCGGTGGAAGTGTACGAAGCCCGAGGCACCTACCAGTTGGTTGTTGAGCAACTCATGCCACAGGGGCTGGGCGCTCTGGAACTCGCATTTCGGCAACTGTGCGAGAAACTGCAGGCCGAAGGGCTGTTCGCTCCCGAGCGGAAGCGTCCGATTCCCCGGTTTCCCCGGCGGATCGCGTTGATCACCAGTCCCACAGGGGCGGCGGTGCGCGACATGCTGCAGGTGATTACCCGGCGCTGGCAGGCGGTGGATATAGTTGTGGTGCCGGTAGCCGTGCAGGGCGACGGCGCGGCGGCGCAGATCGCACATGCCTTGCGAAACGTCCACAAATTGCCCGGCGTCGATGTGGTCATTACCGGACGTGGTGGAGGCAGCCTGGAAGATCTGTGGGCGTTCAATGAAGAGGTCGTGGCCCGCGCGATCTACGACTGCCGAATTCCGGTGGTCAGCGCCGTGGGGCACGAAATCGACGTGACCGTGGCCGATCTGGTCGCCGACGTGCGAGCGTTAACCCCCAGTGAAGCGGCGGAACTGGTCGTACCGCATCGGGACGCCGTCGAGGCCGAGTTGACCAAGTTGCAGCAGCATCTGTCGAAGGCGCTCGTCTCACAGGCCGCTGCGGCCCGCAGTCGGCTCGATGCGTTGGCCTCGCGGCGGGTTTTGACTCGCCCGGCCGAACGATTGCACGACCTCGCGAGAGCGGTTGATGACCTCGAATTGCGTGCACGGCGGGCCATGTCACATCGCCTGGCGATGATTCGGCAGCAGTTGCAGGCGATGGCGGGACAATTGGAAGCCTTGAGTCCGCTGAAAGTTTTGGAACGAGGCTATTCTGTCACGCGCCGCGTTCCCTCGGGCGAAGTCATCCATTCGGCTGCGCAGGTCCAGGTGGGAGATCAGCTCGAGACGCTGCTGCAGGCCGGGCGGATTGTGAGTCGCGTGGAGTCAGGTGCCTGACGCTCCGGTCAATCACCAGGGCGTGCTGTCCACGGTACCCAAAC
Organism: Planctomycetota bacterium; assembly: GCA_018242565.1. GTDB lineage: Bacteria > Planctomycetota > Planctomycetia > Planctomycetales > Planctomycetaceae > JACQFH01. Next base: position 4,044 of record JAFEBR010000037.1, read on the forward strand.
GACGTGTGGGAACACTGATTCAAGAAATTGTCGAGGAAGAGGAAAGAGTCGATGAGCGAAGCGCCTGAAGGAACCCCACCCGTATCATTTGAAACGGCATTGGCCCAGTTGCAGGATATTGTCAATGACCTCGAAGAGGGAGAACTGGGGCTGGAGCCGTCATTGGCCCGGTTTGAAGAGGGGATCCGGTTGCTCCGGAATTGCTACCAGATTCTGGAACAGGCCGAACAAAAAATCGAATTGTTGACCGGGCAGGATGCCTCGGGGCAGCCGGTGACGGTGCCGTTTGACGCGACGGCGACATTTGAAGCGGGTGAAAAAACGGCGAAAAAGCCCGGGCGTCGCCGCGGTGCGGCCAAAACGGAAGCAGCCCCCCCTGCCAGTCCCGAGCCTGATCCGGAAGATCGTACCGGGGGCAGTTTGTTTTAGGCCTGAAGCAGTGACGGCGCTGCTGAAAGGTCGCGGTGCCGCAGTCCGATGGCCTGAACAAAACGCCAGATTTTACGGGCATGGGTTCGACTACCGGCAGTGGACTATGGTAAACTGCGAGTGATTGAACCATTCGGTCACATCGGGATTTACGGCCAAAGGGACGGATATGCACGACCCCGCAGTGCGGCAGGAGGCACAACGCTGGCGCGTGGACGGTCTGTCCTGCCGGCTGATCTGCCTTGGGCTGTGCCTGGCCGTGTGGGGCAATGCGGGATGGGCCGCACAGACCAAAAAGAAGCCGGCCAGCACGAGCACTAAATCTCCCGAGGTGACTCCCGCCACGAGTGCCACATCGAAAGTGGTTCGCAAACCCAGTCGCAAGAAGGCGGTGCGCGACAAGTACTCGGTCGAAGGCATTGCCGATTTCGCGACCACACACTTCCTGGTTCATACGGACCTCTCAGACGACGAGGCCGAAGAACTGCTCGATCGCCTGGAGACGATGCTGGACCTGATCTCCAAATATTGGGGGCGGAATCTCTCGGGCGTGATCGAGATGTTTGTCGTCAAGGATCTCTCGAAATGGCCGACGGGCGCGATCCCCGACGAGGGACTCAAAGGCATTCGAGATGGAGCCGGCCTGACGGTCACCCGCAGTCGACAAACGGCCGATTCATTTCTGGCTAAGTCGGTGGTCTACGCGATCGCTGACCGGGGCACCCCACAGCATGAAGTCGTGCACGCGTATTGCAGCCAGACCTTCGGTCGGACCGGTCCCCTCTGGTACAGCGAGGGGATGGCGGAAATGGGGCAGTACTGGCGGACGAATGACAAGAGCGTGAATGCGCATCCTGGAGTCATTCGCTACCTGCGCACCTCAGAGCCCAAGAGTCTCCGCGAGATCGTGTATGCCAAGGAGTACACGGGGGACTCGTGGCAGAATTACGCCTGGCGCTGGGCCCTGTGCCATCTGATGGCCACCAACACGAATTACCAGAGTCGCTTTCACGCACTTGGGATGGCGTTATTGACGAATCAGCCAGATGCGAGTTTTGAGGAAGCCTTTGGCTCGATGGCCAAAGAGATTTCATTTGAATATCGCCAGTTCCTGAAACAGGTGGACACCGGATACCGGGCTGACTTGTGCAGTTGGGATTGGAAAACCAAATCGAAACTGGCCAAGTCGGCCAGTGTCATTGAATCGAAAATCGACTCAGCCCGGGGTTGGCAGCCTTC
>JAFEBR010000379.1 GCA_018242565.1 Planctomycetota bacterium
ATGATGATCGGCCGCAACCGCAACTGACAGGCCTCGAGGGTGGCATCGCGCCGCGGCACCCCCGCTTCCCGCCGCGACTTGGCAAACTCCACGATTAGAATGGCGTTCTTGCTGGCCAACCCCACCAGCACCACGAACCCGATCTGGGTGAAGATGTTAATATCCATTTTGGCATACGCGACGCCGGCCACCGAGCACAACAGACACATCGGCACCACCAGAATCACGGCCAGCGGCAAGGACCAGCTTTCGTATTGCGCGGCCAGCACCAGAAACACCAGCACTACCGCACCGGCGAATGCCAGAATCGCCGTGTTGCCGGCCTGAGTCTGCAGCAGCATCAATTCCGTCCATTCGTACGACATGCCCCGGGGCAACGTCTCGGCCGAGAGTTTTTCCATGGCGTCAATCGCATCCCCCGTGCTGACGCCCGGCGCCGGGGCCCCGTTGATCGACGCCGCTGGATACATGTTGTAGCGCATGATCATGACCGGCCCGACATCGCTTTCGAGGCTGGCAATGGTGGGCAAGGGCACCAGTTCTTTCCGCGCGTTACGCACCTTGATCTGGGCCAGTCCGTTGAAGTCATTACGGAAATTCGCGTCAGCCTGAATGTTCACCTGCCAGGTTCGGCCAAACCGATTGAAGTCGTTGACATAATACGACCCCATATAGACCTGGAGCGCCTCGAAGACATTGCCCAGCGACACCTGCAGCGATTCAGCTTTCGTGCGGTCGATATTCAACCGCAGCCACGGCGTTCGGGCCCGAAAACTTGTAAACACGCCGTTCACGGGCTTGAGCCCCGCCGTCCCTTCCACGATCGAATTGGTGGCACCTTCGAGTTCTTCAAGTCCCTGGCTGTTGCGATCTTCGATGATCAGGTTGAAGCCACCGGCATTCCCCAATCCATCGACCGGGGGTGCCCCGAAGACGCTGATGCTGGCTTCCTGGATGGCGGCTTGAAACTTGCGGGTCAGTTCGGCGGCAATATGCGGCCCTGACCGATCAGGTGCATGCCGTTCGTGGAACTCATCGAGCATCACGTACATCGAACCAAAGTTCGGAGCGTTCGCATTGAGCAGCAGCGACTGCCCCGACAGTGCCACGGTATGGGCGACGCCGGGCTGGTCCTTGGCGATCTTCTCGGCGACCGCCATCACCTCCTGTGTACGTTCGAGCGACGCCGAGTCGGGCAACAGCACGTTGACCATCAGAAAGCCTTTGTCCTGCTCGGGAATGAACCCGGTGGGAACATGTCCGAAACTCCATCCGGTCAGATACAACAAGCCGCCGTAGATCACCAGCACGATCAGCGAAAGTCGCAGCAGCAGGCCGACGAGTTTGGTGTAGATCGTCGTCGTCACGTTGAAACCGGCGTTGAACAGCTTGAAGAACCAGCCCAGCGCCAGATTTAACAACAACGTCAGCGGGTCGCGCTGCTGGGCCTTGGGTTTCAGCAGCAGGGCACTCAAGGCCGGACTCAAGGTCAGCGAGTTGAACGCCGAGATCACCGTCGAGACTGCCACCGTCAGCGCGAACTGCCGGAAGAACTGCCCGACGATGCCGGTAATGAACGTACAGGGAATGAACACGGCACACAGCACGAGGGCCACGGCGACAACTGGGCCGGCCACTTCCGACATGGCCTGCCGGGTGGCATCGCGCGGTGACATGCCATGTTCAATATGATGCTCGACCGCCTCAACCACCACGATCGCGTCATCCACCACGATCCCGATGGCCAGCACCAACCCGAACAGCGACAGGTTGTTCAGGCTGAACCCCATCCCCGCCATGACAGCAAACGTACCGATAATCGACACCGGCACGGCGATCAGGGGAATCAGCGTCGAACGCCAGTTCTGCAGAAACACCAGCACGACGATCGCGACCAGAATTACGGCATCGCGCAGCGCCTTGAAGACCTCGTCGATCGACTCTTTGATAAAGGGGGTCGTGTTGTAGACGATGTCGTACTTGATGCCGGGAGGAAAGCGTTCGCTCAACTCGACCATTTTGGCGTTCACGCGCTCTGCCGTTTTCAGAGCGTTCGACCCGGGCAACTGGTAAACCGACATGGCCACCGAGGGTTTCGTGTCGAGCGTGCAGACCTGGTCGTAGGCCTGGGCCCCCAGTTCCAGGCGGCCGACATCGCGCAGGCGCACGATGCGCCCTTTCTCGTCGGTCTTGAGAATCATGTCGGCGAACTGTTCCGAATCGACCAGGCGTCCCAGTGTATTCAGGGTGTACTGGAAGTTCTGGCCGCGTGGCACCGGTGGCTGCCCGATCTGACCGGCCGCCACCTGCACATTCTGCTCAGTGACCGTATTCACCACATCGTCGGGAGTGAGATCACGGGCCGCCAGCTTCTCAGGATCGAGCCAGACGCGCATGCTGTAGTCGCGCTGCCCGAGAAAAGTGATATCTCCCACTCCTTCCAGCCGGGCCAGTTCGTCTTTCAATTGAATCGTCGCGTAATTGCTCAGTTCGAGGTTGTCGTACTCGCCACTGGGAGAGTGCAGATTCACAATCATCATCGTGCTGGGAGACTTTTTCTTCACGTTGACGCCTCGGCGGTTGACCATATCGGGCAGACTGGGCAGCGCCAGGGAGACCCGGTTCTGCACGAGCACCTGCGCCATGTCGAGGTTGGTCCCCAGCTTGAATGTCACTGTCAGGCGGTACGTACCGTCGTTCGTACACTGCGAGGCCATGTAGAGCATGTTCTCGACCCCATTGACCTGCTGCTCAACCGGGGCGGCGACGGTATCGAGCAGCACCTCGGCATTCGCGCCTGGATAGGTGGCCGAGACTTCGACCGTGGGGGGAGTGATGTCGGGGTACTGTGCCACGGGCAGGGTGAACACGGCGACACCACCGGCGATCACAATCACGATCGACAGCACGGCCGAGAAAATCGGACGATCGATAAAGAAGCTCGAAAACACGTGATACTCCCTCTCAGAAGACCGGCACGCCGGCCGACTTAATCTCGGGTCGCCCCCGATGAATGTTGCTGCGGCGGCGGATCAGTCGGTGTCGGTGTGCCCGGCGGTTCCGTGGCGCCCTGCATCTGGCGTCGTCGCGACTTCTGCAGGGCGTACGGAATTCCCAGCAGGCCCACACACAGCACGGCCCACAGCAGCCGACTGACGACCTGCGCCGTTTTCGACTGACACGCCCGCGACTCGCCTACGCGTTGAATCACAAAATAGAAAATCGGAGTCAGCAGCAACCCGAACAGCGTCACCCCGAGCATGCCCGAGAAGACGGCCAGGCCCAGCGTCTTGCGCATTTCGGAACCGGCCCCCGACGACACGAGCAGCGGCACCACCCCCAGAATGAAGGCCAGCGACGTCATGATGATCGGCCGCAGTCGCAGCTTACAGGCTTCGAGCGTGGCCTCGCGCACCGGCACTCCGGCTTCCCGCTGCGACTTGGCAAACTCCACGATCAGAATCGCGTTCTTGCTCGCCAGCCCCACCAGCACAACGAAGCCAATCTGCGTGAAAATGTTGATGTCCTGCTTCATCAGCGCCACGCCGGCAATCGAGCACAACAAGCACATGGGCACGACCAGAATCACGGCCAATGGCAGTGACCAGCTTTCGTACTGCGCCGCCAGCACCAGAAACACGAGCACCACCGCCATGCCGAACACGTACATCGCCGTGTTCCCCGCCAGCAACTGCATCAGCGTGAGTTCCGTCCATTCGGTCGTCATCGACTGGGGCAGCAGGTCTTTTGACAACCGCCCCATCACCCGAATCGCCTCGCCCGAACTGCGCCCGGGGGCCACCGAGCCATTGATCGCCGTGGCCGGATAGGTGTTGTAACGCATGACCATCACCGGACCGGGCCGATCGCGCACCGCCGCAATCGTCGCCAGCGGCACCATTTCGCCTTTGCGGTTGCGGACCTTCAACTGGCCGACGGCGTCAGAGGTTCGGCGAAACGCCGCGTCGGCCTGCAGGTTGACCTGCCAGGTGCGGCCCAGCAGATTGAAATCGTTGACATACAGCGAGCCCAGATACACCTGCAGCGTCTGGAACACACTGTTGATCGGAACTCCCATCGCCATGCATTTCGTGCGGTCGATATCGACAAAGAGTTGCGGCGTATTGGCCCGCGACATGGTGAACAGCCCCACCAGTTCGTGCTGGCTGTTACCCTCGGCAATCAGGGCATCGGTCTGCCGCTGCAATTCCTGCAGGCCGCCATCACCCCGGTCTTCGATCATCAACTTGAAGCCCCCGGCATTCCCCAGCCCATCGACCGGCGGGGCGCCGAACACATTCACACGGGCCTCCTGAATCTGGTGAATGCAATTCCGCTGCAATGCCATGGCGATGTCGTACGCCTTCTGGCCATGCGTGTGCCGTTCGTGAAAACTGTCGAGAATGATGAACAGCGTGGCGAAATTCGAACCGTTGGCGCTCATCAGCACCGAGTACCCCGAGATGCCGATCGAATGTGCGATCCCCGGAATGTTGTGGGCAATCTCCTCGACATGGTCCACCACATCGATTGTGCGTTCCAGCGACGCCGAATCGGGAAGCTGCACATTGACCAGGAGGTAGCCTTTGTCCTGCGGCGGAATGAACCCGGTGGGCAGCGTCTGGAACCCCAATCCCGTCAGGTACAAGAGCCCGCCATACAAAGCCAGGAACAGAATCGCCACCCGCAAACAACGGCTGATGATACCCAGGTAGGCGTGCGTGATCTTGCCGAACGTGGCATTGAACAGGCGGAAAAACCAGCCCAGCATCGCGTTGACGATCCGCGTCAGCGGATCGCGCAACTGGTCGCGCGGCCGCAGCAGCAGGGCACACAGGGCCGGGCTCAACGTCAGCGAATTCAGCGCCGACAGCACCGTCGAGACCGAAATCGTCACGGCAAACTGCCGGAAAAACTGCCCCGTGATGCCGGTGATGAAGGCACAGGGCACGAACACCGCGACCAGCACCAGCGCCACGGCAATGACCGGCCCCGACACTTCTTCCATGGCCCGCAACGTCGCGTCGCGCGGCGACAGCCCATGTTCAATATGATGCTCCACCGCTTCGACCACCACGATCGCGTCGTCCACCACGATCCCGATGGCCAGCACCAGTCCGAACAGCGTGAGGTTGTTCAGACCGAATCCAATGGCGGCCATCGCGGCGAAGGTCCCGACAATCGCCACCGGCACGGCAATCAGCGGAATCAGCGTCGATCGCCAGCTTTGCAGGAACACCAGCACGACGACCGCGACCAGAATCACGGCGTCGCGCAACGAATGAAAGACCTCGCGAATCGACTCTTCAATGAACGGAGTCGTGTCATGGACGATTTTGTACTCGAGATCGTCGGGAAATTCGGCCTTCAACTGCTCCATCTTTTTGCGGACGAACTCCGCCGTTTCGAGCCCGTTCGAATCGGGTAACTGGTAAATCGCCAGCCCCACCGCGGGACTGCGATCGAGCGAGCAACTCTGATCCTGATTCTTGGCTCCCAGTTCGACATGGCCAATGTCGCGGACCCGCACGATGGTGCCATCTGACCAGGGTTTGACGACGATGTCGCCAAACTCTTCCGGTTGCGTGAGGCGCCCCTTCGAGACCAGGGGGTACTGCGATTGCTGTCCGGCTGGCACAGGCGATTGCCCGATCCGGCCGGCGACGATTTCTGAGTTCTGAGATTTGACGGCATTGGCCACATCGCCCGCGGTCAGGTTGCGTGTCGCCAGTTGTTCCGGATCCAGCCAGACGCGCATGCTGTAATCCTTCTGGCCGAAGATATTCACATCGCCCACCCCGGGCAGGCGGGCCAGTTCATCTTTCACCTTAATGGTGGCGTAGTTGCTCAGGTACAACTGGTCGTAGCGCCGCTGCGGCGAAATCAGATTGACGACCAGCAGAATGTTGGGGGACTTCTTTTTGGTCGTGACGCCCGTCTGTTTGACGACGTCGGGCAACGTGGGAACCGCCAGCGAGACCCGGTTCTGCACCAGCACCTGCGCCTGATTCAGATCAATTCCCAGTTTGAACGTAACAGTCAGATTGTACGACCCATCGTTCGTACACTGCGACGACATGTACAACATGTTCTCGACGCCGTTGACCTGCTGCTCGATGGGCGCGGCGACCGTTTCCGCCACGACTTCGGCGCTGGCGCCGGGATAGGTACACGAGACCTGCACTGTCGGCGGAGCGATCTCCGGGTATTGCGCAATGGGCAGTGTCACGACGGCCACCCCGCCCGCGAGTGTGACCACGATCGACAGGACCGCGGCGAAGATCGGACGTGCTATGAAAAATCGGGCCATGCGGTTGGGTCGAGGGTGCTCTGGTCTCTGAAAACACGTACCGGATCCGACAGAGGTTCCGCCGGACGATCGGTGGACCGAGGTCGACCGGCCGCCCCGCGGGGGCGCTCTATTGCGGTTTTCCGTCCGCCGCTTCGGCTGTCGTTCCGGCCGCCTGTTCGACAGGTTTCACAATCGACTTTGGACGGACGCGCTGCAACCCGTTGACCACGATCTTGTCGTCTTTAGTGAGTCCCGTGCGGACGACGACCTGTCCGTCGTAAACGGTCCCTAAAGTGACCCGCCGATATTCGACCCGATTCTCGGGTTCGGTCACGACATACACGAATTTCTGTCCTTGATCGGTGCCGATCGATTTTTCGGGCACGAGCAGGGCTTCATATTCATCTCCCAGCGACAGCTTGATGCGGGCAAACAACCCGGGGGCCAGCAGGCGCGGACCGGTCTCGGGCTTGGGATTTTCGAAGACCGCTCGGATCCGCACGGTTCCGGTGTTGGCATTCAACTGGTTTTCGACGAAGTCGAGGTAGCCCACGTGGGGATAGTCTTGATCGGTGACCAACCCCAAGTAGATGGGCACTTTCATCTGTCGGAAGTCTTTCGCCTTTCCTTCCCGGAGTTGCTTCTGCACTTTCAGTGCGGTCGGTTCGTCGACGTCGAAATAGACGTCCATCTGATCGACAGCGACGATGTTCGTCAGCGTGGTACTGTCGGCGTTGATCAGATTCCCCACGGAAAACTGCTTGCGGCTGGCACGCCCGGCCATCGGTGCAGTGACATAACAGAATTCCACATTGAGATCGGCCTTTTCCAGGTCGGCTTTCGTTTTGCTGACCTGGGCGTCGGCCTGATCTTTCTGCGAAATCGACCGTTCAAATTCCTCCTGGCTCACCTGCCCTTTTTCCCGCAGCGCTTTCACCCGTACCGCATCAGCCGTTTTCAGCGTCTGTTGCGCCAGGGCTTCTTCGAGAGCGGCCTTCTTGGCGGCCTGGTCGGCCTTGGCCGGTCGCGGATCAATCACAAACAGCAATTTGTCTTTTTCGACTTCATCGCCGTCGACGAAATTGATCGAGTCCAGAAACCCGGTCACCCGGGCCCGGATGTCGACTGAATCGACGGCTTCGGTGCGACCGGTGTAGAAAAATTCGTCCTGCACCTTTTTCAGGACCGGTCGGGCCACCGTCACTTCCGGCGGCGCGCTGCGTTCCAGCGGTGAGGCGCCGGTCGCCGGTTCGTTGCGACATCCCGCCGCCAGCAGACCAACCGACAGCACGAGACTGCACAGCGTGGCACGAAGTATCCGATCCATGGGAATTGACCTGTTCGTAAAGTGTGGCGGGTGACCCGGACCACGTGTATCTGATTTCACCACAAATG
>JAFEBR010000380.1 GCA_018242565.1 Planctomycetota bacterium
GGGCACCTGGTATAAACTTCCCGCATGGCCACATTGCCGGTGCAATCCGCGGAGTTGCTAACCGACCAGCCGCCTCGCGCGAGGCGCCGCAGGCTGGTGTCGGTGCGGATCTTTCTGGGACTCCTGGCACTCTTCGCCATCGGCTCGGGTTGGGTTGTGCTGCGGGGTTACCGCCAACTGGCCGCGATCGAAGCGATTGAAACGCTGGGTGGCTATGTCGACCAAGCTCCTGTCGGTCCGCCGTGGCTCCGTCGATTGCTCGGCGAAGATCAAATGCGCATGTTTGACGAAGTCATCTTTGTTGACTTAACCGACACAGAGATTTCGGACACCGCCCTGCACCACATTCGCGGGTTTACGTCACTCAAAACGCTTAGGCTTTACAGTACCCAGGTGACCGACGCTGGCCTACTGCACCTTCACGGCCTGACCGCGCTTCGAGTCATTGATCTTGGCGGCACGCAAGTGACCGACGTGGGGCTAAAACACATTCGTGGGCTCACGTCACTCAATGTGCTTAATCTCGGCGGCACGCAAGTGACCGACGCGGGGCTGCAGCATCTTCGTGGGCTCACTGCGCTCGAGGACCTTGATCTTTCCCGCACTCAAGTGAAGGATGCCGGCCTACACCATCTCAGCGCCCTCTCGGTCCTCAAATGGCTGTCACTCGAACGAACTGAAGTGACTGATGCCGGCCTGCGCCCTCTTTGCGGGCTTGTTTGCCTCAAAGGCGTTTCGCTCGACGGCACAAAAGTGACGGACACCGGACTTCAACTCCTTTCCCGGAACCTTGCGCTGGAAAGCCTTGAGCTTAGAGCGACGCAAGTGACAGACATCGGGTTACAACATCTTGCCGGGCAGGGCACGCTCGAAAACCTGTCCCTCGACGGCACTCAGGTGTCTGACGCGGGCCTTCGCCATCTTCGCGGGCTCACTGCTCTCAACGGGCTTAATCTTGGAGACACAAAAGTGACCGACGTCGGGCTTAAGCATCTTCACGGCCTGACCGCGCTCAGATGGCTTTTTCTCCAACACACCCAAGTCACAGAGGCCGGCGTCACCGAGTTGCGGCAGGCATTACGAAACACGCGGATTTACTGGCCACGACGCGTTCTGTCCGATCCACAGGGTGCGCCATCTCAAGCGGGGCCGTGATTGTGTCTTCCGCGCGGTCGTGGCCCGTCGTCCTCGCAGTCGCGATTGCTTTGGATTTCGATCTTGCGGGACTTTGCTCAATTCCGTGCGTTGGGACTTTGAGGCACGCAAAGCCGCGAAGGCGCAAAGGAGTCGCGGGAAAGTCGAAATGGGTGGCCGAGCTGTTCATTCCAGTCGATTTCAACCCGATGGCACGATGGCCCGCGCGTCGAGCACAACTCCCCTGTCCAAAGACGACTTTCGGACGAACCCTGTTGCGCCGGGGTGATTTTGCGTGATTCTCAAAACCCGCATCCGACAGTGGAGACAGTTGTCGTGCCCACGAAGTTCCGATCAGCACGGCGGTCTCTGTAGCAGCCGGGGCTGAACGCGTAACATCCAACAAGCGCCGACGGGCTGCGAGGTACGGAATTCGCTCGGCATGGTCGGTGCGAAAATTGAATTTGTCGCTGATAACTAGAGATCACTGAGCTCCAGTTCCAGACGATATCCCGCCGGAAATTGCTGCCACCAGTAGACGCACCATGGGCCGATTTCAATGATCCTCGTAGCGTGGACAATCGCTCCACGGGCCTCGTGCTCTTGAATGATGTCTGGAAACGGCTCCGCCGATTCGCAGTAGCGGTGCTCTTCGGAGGAATACGCACGGGAAACGCTCAATCGGTCATCCGAATCGGGACCCAGCCATTCGGCCAAAAGGCGTTGGTACAAATCGGCCCCCGCCGGTGTGAAATCAACATCACCCCAATACTCGTTGGCGGAGAATGGTTTGGGGATCAGTTGGCCCGGCGTCGCCGGGTCGGGAACATAAACACAACCTTCCCGCCGAAGCGCGGCTAACTTGGGGAGAACCGGCAGCGCCGGAGCAGTTCGTATGAATTCATGAATTTGATCCAATGCCTCTGAATTCAGAATTCTGAGCCATCCGTAGCGCAGACAAGATTCCAGCGCAGTGCCACAGTCTGCCTCCGATATTCTCCGACCATTGAGATCCCAGACGATGCGAGCCAAGTGGCTGCTGTTCGATGTTTGTGGGCCAACCTCCACTGCGGCCATGACGGCCCATTCGCCGGGCGTAACGTTGTTGCAATCGAGGATCTCCCGCAGTCGATTCGGGTCAGCGTTTTCCGAGTTTTTATCGATGTAGAATGACTCACTCAGTTCGGAGCAGCGGCCTTGCCATTGCCAGCGCTCCTCGATTTCGATTCGGTAGCCCTCGGGAAATCGTCTCCACCACTGGACCCGCCAAGGCCCAATCGGAAAGGGGCCGGTGGCGGAGACGACGTCGGGTTCCTGCCTTGCGCTGGCGATCGCCTTGGCGGCCGCGGTTTCCGTTTTGAAGTACCGCGCTGTCTTTTGGTAGACGACATCCGAATACGCGAACGGTGGACTGTCGAGATGGGCGAAACAACGCTGACTGAGTTGCTGCCAAAGCTCCGCACCAAGATTTGTAAAGTCGACGTGGCCGACTTCCGGAAACCCGTAGACCGGTCCTAAGAATGCTTGTTCCCGCAATTCGTTTTGGATCTGGGTCAGGCTCGATTCCGTGATAACCTGCAACCAGCCCTTTTTCAGGCAATCGGAGAGGGCCACCCGGCATTCCTCTTCGGAGCAGGAACCGGCGAGACTGTAGAAGTCCCCTGCGCCCCATCGCGGAAGTTCCGATTCGGGAATCGTAATTCCGTAGTGAATGACGTGAAAAAGTGACGCCTCGGCATGCGTGAGACCGAGGGAAGAAATGGCGTCATTGATCTTGCGATCACGATCGCCACGCGGCCGTTGGGAGTTCGACAATTTCCGGGTTGTGAGGGGGGTAGCATCAAGTGTTGGCGGAGTGGCAAATGAGGTTTGCCGTTGAACCGCTCAAAACCGTGCACCTCACACGAAGGATGCTACTTCAACAGCAGCCATCCGACAAGAGTATCTCCGATCTACAGCACGCATTACCAAAACTACGTATTGTCCGGTAATGACCCGATCCTGGTGATCCGCGGACTGCGGGCTATCAGGTCAGGCCGTGATTGCCTTTTCCGCCGGCTGACTGTGTGTCAGCCGGTTTCGGATGCGGGAGCCCGATTGCAGAACGGCGTTCGCCAGCGGGCGACCTGCTGAGGCAGGTCCACCTCGGACGGTTTTCGGATGAGAAGAGAACCGTCGAGTAGAGAAGAGGCGCACGGCAGGATGTCAGGAAAGACATCCTCGTGTTTCCACAACCCTCTCTGAAATTCCGTACGGCGGGTTTTCCCCA
>JAFEBR010000381.1 GCA_018242565.1 Planctomycetota bacterium
AAGCTGAACAGGGATGTTCACACGAAAAAAACTCTGGAAATGGGGCCTCGTTCTGGCACTGGCCGCGACGGCGTCTGCCTGGCTGTACACACATCATAAGCGCTACAAGCACTTTGCCGTCCACGACCCCCAGATGGTCTACCGCAGTGCCTGGCTCGAAGCCGATGTGTTTCGCGAATTGATCGAAGATCATCAGATTCGTACGGTGCTCAACCTGTGTGAACCGAATGAACTGGGAGCCGACCGCTGCGTGGCCCAGCGTCAAGCCGTCCGCGGCAGCGGCGCCCGCCTGATTGAAATGCCCATGCCGGCGGCCAAGCTGGACCCGGCTGATCCGGAGATTGCCAAATTCGTGGAGGTCCTGTCAAATCCCGAAAACTATCCCATGCTGGTCCACTGCCAGCACGGAGTGACTCGTACGGCGAAGGTCCTGGTGATGTACGACATCTTGTACCGCCACATGACGGCCGAACAGTCGATCGCCGCCATGCCCCTGTTCCGGCATAACGATTATCCCGTCTCGGTTCGGGCCTTTGCCCGCAACTTCGAAGAACAGTATCAGCAACTCTACCCTCAGGCCGCGGGGAAACTCGATATCCTGCGGCGCTGATCAAGTGCCCGACGAAATCGCCACCCATCTGGGTGGACATTTTGTAAAAACTTCTCTTGCCTGCCGGGCAACCTTGCGATAAGTTCCCCCGCCCGTGTTCCCCGTCTGGAATACGGTCCCTGCCTCTCTCACGGATCTCTTCCATGAATTGCCGAATGATGGGCCGCCTGGCCTGGGCCTTGCTGGCGTTTACATTGATCTCAACCCCGAGTTTTGCCGGCACCTTTTTCAGCAGCAACAGTTCCTTGAACGTGCAGTTGGTCGGAGCGGACGATGTCACGGGCACGTCACTGGGGTCGCTCCCCGACGGTGTCGTCGTACAGTACGTCGGCTTTCAAGCCGATTTCGTGCTCACCGACGGCACAGGTTTCGGCAGCGCCCAATCCGGCGTCATGCTCAATGGATTGGCTCTGACGGCCAACAGTGAGGGACTGTTCCTATCTCCGATCAAGGTCGGAGACAACGTGACCGAATCGATTTCGGTCGCTGGGGGCACGCTGGCCGATACGGATTTTGCGTTGGCGGTATCCGGGTTCCTGTCGGTCTTCGCGGCAACAAATCTGACTGATCAGGCGATAACCTTGAATTTCGGGGTGACCCTCAACTACCAGATTCTGTCCGAGGTGGATGACCCCAACTCCGAATTCGCCTACTCCATGGAGCTTGTCCAGAATTCGGGACTCAGCCTCCTCGACTTCGTGGAATTCAATGGCGATCACGCCGACTCACTAAGCGGGTTCTTCAGCCTGACGGTGAATCCCGGTGAAACGGCCACAGCCGACCTGCTGCACGCGGCTGGCGGCGATCCGTTCGTTCGGTATCTCACCGGCGAGGGGTCCGGCCAGCAGATTCCTGAGCCCGCCTCGTTCTTGCTCTGCGGCGGATTGGCCCTCGTTCTGGGCGGAGCCCATTTCGCCCGACAGCGGCGTGTGAAGTAACAGAACGTCACCCCAGGTACACGCCAACAGCCTGCTGCGGCTGAACCGAACGGTTGCAGTTCGCCCGAGAAGAGCCTGTTTGAAGCCCCAGGGAATTTCCGGCTGCCACGCGGTCGCTGTGACTGGAGTGGGGGCCCCAGTGCGGGCGTAGTCATCGACGGCAGTGTTGGCATTGTCTGCGATCGCGGGACTGGCAACCTTGTCGCTCGGCGTATCACACGCCAGAATCAGCGGCGCTTCGTGCATGTCGCTGCGCCGGTTACGACAGCGACGGTCGGGATGACTGTCTGCCGATTCCAAGCCGGAGCCTGCATCCTGCCAGCAGTTTTTCTCGTTTTTACTGGATCGAGTCGCCCGATATGGACTTCCTGCAACTCCAAGACAAGACCATTCTGATCTGCGGACTGGCAAATCGCAAAAGCATCGCCTTCCACACCGGTACGGTACTCGCCGAGGCCGGTGCGCGCGTGCTCTATTCGGTGCGGTCTCCGGAACGCCAGCAGCAGGTCGCAAAGATCGTGGGATCGGCTCCAGTTTTTGTGTGCGATTTTTCTGACCAGGCACAAATCGATCGACTCCGCGACGAGGTCGCGGCGCAGTGTGGCCAGATCGACGGGTTGGTGCATTCACTCGCGTTCGCCGACTATTCGGCCGGCTGGCTGCCCTTTCACGAAACCCCCCGGCGGGCATTCCTGCAGGCCGTCGACATTTCCTGCTTTTCGCTTGTAGCCTTGGCCAATGCCTTTCGGAATGTATTGAATCCTGAAACGGGCAGCGTTGTAGCCGTGTCGATCTCTACGACGCGCATGGCCGCCGAAAACTATGGCTACATGGCCCCCATCAAGGCCGCACTCGACTCGTCACTGTGCTTTCTCGCCAAATCGTTCAGCCAGTTTTCGCAGATCCGATTCAACGCGGCAGCCCCGGGCCTGTTGAAAAGCTCAGCGTCGGCCGGCATTCCGGGGTATGTTGAAAGTTATCTGTACGCCGAACAGGCGACTCTGCGAAAACGCGCCGTTGAAACGCGCGAGGTGGCCAACACCATCGCCTTTCTTTTGAGCCCCCGCTCGTCGGGCATCAACGCGCAGCACATCGTCATCGACGCGGGCATGGGAATCAACTACTTCGACAACAGCCTGGTCCACCGCCCGGCCCTGCCATCGTAGCCCCCCTCACGGGCTGACACGCACCGGAACGTCAGACAAAAAAACAACCGCACGGGAAATGGAATCCCATGCGGTTGTTCAATGACTCAAGTCCCCTGGCTCAATGACGGGCCAGGTTATTTGCCAGCTTCTCCCGCGGCTTTCGGGGTCGCTCCCTCTTCAATCGCATACAGTGTGTTGAACGTGGCAATGAACATGGTGCCATTGGCTACCACCGGCGAATTGTAGACCGGAATTCCCATGTTCTGTTCGGCGACCTGTTCTTTCTCTTTCGAGACCTTGAACACCGTCACATCCCCATCCTGATCGGCGATGTAGACGTAATCGCCCACGATCAACGGGGTGGACCAGGAGGCCGCCAGCATGTCATACGTCCAGTGCGCTTTGCCCGTCTTGGCATCCAGACAGTGGAACACACCACTTTCATCGGAAATGAATAACAGCCCGTCTTTAATCGCCGTGCTGCTGATCGTCCGGTGCATGGTTTCTTCAAACTTCTTCGGGTTGTTGCCCTCGTAGTGCCAGACCATGGCGGAGTTTTCATTTTCCCGCTCGAAGTCTCCCAGTTTGGGTTCACAGGCCTGAATCCGTTTGTAGGGAATCGGAGTCTTTGGATCCTTCTTGTTGAACACCAGCGTCGGGCTCACATCCCCCCGCTTGGTGGGATCAATGCACCACAGATGCGAAGTCCCTTCACCATGCTCGGGATCTTCACCCACACCCAGATAAACCAGTCCATCGTACACGACAGGGCTGGCAATGATAGGATTCCGGGTGGCGCGTTCGAGTTTGTATTCCGACGTCTTGGGATTACAGTCAAACTTCCACAACAGCTTCGACTTGCCGCCATCGCCCTTGGGGTCGAAACTGTAGAGCCAGCCATCGCCACCGGCGAAAATGGCCTGCTCAACGCCCCCCAGCACGGCACAGGCTGGCGACGACCACTGTCCGTGCATGATGTTGCTGCCGGGCGATTTATCGGTCCACAGCACTTCTCCGGTGGCCTTGTTCATCGCCAGAAAACTCGGGGCATTCGGCTGGGCAATCACCTTGTGAGCTTCATCCACGCCATTCGAGGTACTGACAAACAGCACATCACCCAGAGCGGTCACCGAGCAACTGCAGGCGTTGTGCGGCGAGGCGCCAAGTTTTCCCATCAGGTCGAGTTTCCATACAATGTCAGCTTCATCTTTGTTGTTGTTGGGCTCTTCCTTGAAAGGCCCGTCGTTTTCGCCATCCAGGAACCCTTCGGTGTCAAGGCACGTAATTTCGTCACGATTCGTGACATACCAGAGCCGGTTGCCTTCAACGTAAGGGCTCGAACAGATGCCGAGTTGCTCCCAGTCCACCACGCGTCCCTGGGGCAGCTTTTCATTCGAATGCTGCCAGAGGAACTTGCCGGTCGCTTCATCAAAGCACAGCAGGCAGCCCAGGTCGACCTTGGACGGATACCGCTTGATGTAACCGTTCGCGTTATTGGTTCCGACAAACACCTTGCCATTGGCGATGACCGGGCTGGCATACGTCTGGGAACCTAGCTTGGCGCTCCACTTGATGTTCTTGCCAGAGGCAGTGTCCCACTCAGTGGGCACCGTTTTCGCCCCGGCCACCACATTGTTGCGATAGTGGCTGACGCCCATCTGAGGACTGTCGCCCGGTTTGACGTTCATTTTCGCCAGTGCCTTTTGAGCTTCGGCGATGGGATTGTAGGCGTCATCCGCCACGGCCATCATTGAAAACGACAGGCAGGCCATGAAACCTGCGATTCGTCGACACATACTGTTCATGCAAAGATCCTAGTTGTTGGCGTTGACTTTGACGTTATCGATGAAGACTTCTGCGTCGCTGGCGTTCCCGAACAAACCCGGGCTGCCCGTAGTGTTGGGCGTTTCGTCAGTCGCTTCAATGGTCCACTCATTGGGCTCGGCTTCGCCGCGCGGCCACACCTTGCCCCGCAGTGTCACCTTGCCATCCTTGTTTTCGCTCTGGAACTTCATCGTGTACCAGACGTCGTACTTCCAGGGGAACGGAATCGTCTTGGCAAATCGCAATTCCAGTCGAGACACCCATGACCGAATCTGCAATCCCGGAACGGCTCCTTCGGGAGTTTCCACTGCGCTTTCCAGGGCCAGGGTGTAGCGCTGATTGATCACCCCCATGGCGGGCGTCTTGTTATTCCGGGTCGAACCCCGGACGTCAGCCTGAATCGTGTAATCATGCAGATAGGTGTGCCCCATCCAACCCTGGCTGCGGGTTCCCTTCGGAATCGTGCTGATCTTGCACATCACGGCGTTTCCGGTGATGCCGCGCGAGCCCTTGGCAACCGTCAATTCGAGGTTTCCGGCCGGGTCCTGAGCCCAGTCCCATTTCTCGATGACCTTTTCCTTGGCCAGTAATTCCAACCCGGCGTCGAACTGCTTTTTGGCATCGTCGACCGTGGCAGGCTTGCCTTCACCATTCAAATCGAAATACCGCAACAGATCGGTCCAGGCTTGTCGCGGACCGGCATCCTGGAATTTTGCGGTTGGCGAATTCCCATTCACGAATGCGGTCGTCAAGTAAATGTAGAGTTGCGCCGCCCGCGGATTCTGCGTTTTCAAGGCTTGCAGCAGATCGTCGTCCAGGACGATATGCCGATAGGCCGAGCCAATCCACGTTTCGGGTACTTTGCCGTTCGAGAAATCGAAACTCCAGGGGAAATTCGGAACTGCACGAATGCGGGCCGTGCTGGTCAACTCGCCAACTTTCGCGGTGACAAAACTGACTGCGTGGCCGGCATTCGGATCTGGCGTGAACACGACCTGATTTTCTTTGCCGGGTTCTTTCGAAGGCTCGAGTTTACCCGGGCCTTTCAATTCGTAAACCGGCTTGATTCCCTTGGAATCAACGTAGCGGCCGTTGGCATTGAATACGCGGAAGCCCAGCACCTGCGACTGGCCTGAACTCTGGCCGACTTTCGGACGCAACAGGGATTCCACCGGCGTGACCTGCAACTGGACCGGCTTCAAATCCGCCGACCAAGGCGTTTCTTCCGGTTGAGCGGGTCGGGGATCGGGTGGCACCGGAGCCTGATCTTTCAGTCCGATACAGTACATGGCATCCCCCGTCGGGATGTAAACCCGACCGTGCGACGCAATGGCCGAGCCGTGAATCAGGTCCCCTTCATGCCGCAGTTTGTGGATGATCTTGGCCCCTTTTTCCGTCGGTTCGAGAATCGCGGTGATTCCCGACCGAATCGCGCAGTAGATCTTGCCGTCTGCGTACAACGGGCTCGAGAAGACTTCGCCAGTCCCCAGCTTGGTCTTGCCGATTTCATTCCCCGTCTTGGGATCGCGCACCGAGAACAGTGCCCCGTCGTCGACGATGTACAACCGATCGTTGACATACAGCGGCGCGGCACGCCCCAGCATGACCGTGGGTTTGATCCACAGTTCTTTCGTTTTCGTGATATTCCCGGTCCCCGTACCATCGATCGCGAACAAGGCCCCCATGACCGTGGTGTCGAACACGTTTTCTTCGGCATGACCGCAATATACCGTGTTGCCGACGACCGTTGGCGTCGTATTAATCCCGCGGAGCGATGCGTCGTAGGTCCAGATCATCTTGCCCGTCCGGGGCTGCATCGCATAAACCGAGCCGTCCCCTGAGCCGAACACGATTGCCATCTGGCCATTGAAATTGGCCAGCACGGGCGAACTGTAGGTCGTGTCGAGTGGCCGCAGACGCGTGCTGCTGACCCAGACGGCCTGGCCGTTCGCCTTGTCGAAAGCCACAAAACGGTGTGCGGGCACGGCGTATTCGCCCCAACCCGTCATGACACCGCTGATGATGACCAGATCGTCGAACACCAACGGCATGTTGGTACGACCACCATAGGTGCTGATCATCCCGTATTCTTCGCTCATCGAGTGCGACCAGAGGGTTTTGCCCGTCTGTCCGTCGATGCACTGGAAATAATCACACAGGCCCAAGGCGTAGACGTTCCCGGTGACCGGGTCGCCAACCACGCACGACCAGCCTACGCGTTCAGCCGGTGCATCGGTTAAGAACACATTGAACGCGTTTTCCCAGAGCTTCTCGCCCGTGGCGGCATCGACACAAACGACTTTTTCACCTTCCGTCGTCGTATCGGGATTGTGCCGGCACAGAACGTAGAGTTTTCCCCGCATGACAATGGGCGTGCTGCGGGTCCCCAGTTCGGTGCTCTTCCAGATGAGGTTTTCCCCATCGGGCGACCAACTCGCCGGGAGGCCCTTTTCACGGGAAATCCCGTTCATTTCGGGACCGCGCCAATGTGGCCAGTCGAGCGGGTCGATGTCCTGGGCAGGCAGCGGTGCGGTCCAGGCGACCAAAGCTCCCAGGCACAGCACGCCGAGTAACCGAAATACGAAGCGGTTGCCAATCATGAAGTCTCTCTCGGAAGGCAGGTTTCAGGCGGGTCTGATCCTCTGGCAGCCAAAGCCCGTCACCCAGGTGGCGACTTGCCTTGCCCCACCAGCGGGCGAACAGAGGCGGTTCGACTGTCATTTGGTGGTCTTTTACGTCCGGTTGAAGATACATCGTGCGCCGGTCAGCGACAAGGTAACCACCGGGGGTCAACAAATCCCCCGCGTCCCTGTCTTCCATTTTTGGACCGGTTATTGCTCTCCGACGCCAGAGGGGATTTCTGCCCAGCACGACTCACGCTGAATCCACGCCAGCCCGCTGGCACTGAACCGGTCCGGTTTGCAATGCTTTACCATGTCGAAGTTTCGCAGCGGGAATCAATTCTCACCGTGAATTCAAGGGGGTGAATCCGCAGCATAGCCGGCGTCGAAGTTGGGCACCGGCGTGGCATCGCCCGGCAAGACTCGGCTTTGGTGAACGGTTGCGCAAGCGGTGCTATACTCTGCTTCCGGATTCATTCACTGCCGTCATTCTCCACAGGAGCCCCGATGTCCAGCCGCGCGAAGACCGAGTATCGTTACGAAAAACTCACCTGGCCGGAAATCAATGACGCGGTCGATCTGGGGAAAGTCTGCATCCTGCCATGCGGCGCCGTCGAACAACACGGACACCACCTGCCTCTCGACGTCGATCTGGTCTGCCCAGGGGGCATCGCCCGCGGCGCCGGACAGGCTCTGGCCGAGAAAATTCTGGTGCTCCCCACGATCTGCTACGGCTACACGGGACACGTGATGGATTTTCCGGGAACGATTAACAGCAACTACACGACGTTCATGGAACATGTGCTCGACGTCACCAAGTCGCTGGCGTACCACGGCTTCAAAAAGATTATTTTGTTGAACGGGCATGGCTCGAACATGCCAAACCTCGACCTGGTCGCACGGCGGACTAACCTCGAAACCGACGCCGAGTGCCTGGTCATCGCCTGGTGGAACCTGCTGACGGTCGACAAGACCTTTCTGCCGAGCTGGCGCGAAAGCAAATTCCCGGGGGGCTGTGCCCACGCCTGTGAGCTCGAAACCTCGTTGTACTTGTACCTGGATGAAGACAACGTCCGCAAAGACAAAATCCAGAGCGACGTCATCTCCTTCAATGAAGATCAAAGCCCGTTCAACTGGGTCGACCTGTTCGCCGCCGGGCCGGCTACCGTCGTTTCTTGGACGAGCAGTTATTCAAGCACGGGGGTCCTCGGCGAAGCAGCCCTGGCGACCAAAGAAAAAGGAGAACGGGTTTACCACGAAGCGGTGAAGCAACTGTGCGCCTTCATCAATTACTTCCACCCGCGACCGAAAGATGTCCGCAAGGAACTGCACCGCAAGCCTCCCACCATGCCCATCCCCTGGGGACAGCGATCCCATGGCGAGTAATGCACGCCGTTTCACGAATCATCCCGGCGTGCTGTTTGCCATCGGCCGCCGGGCGAACCGGGGCTCCCATCCGTAGCCGCCAGTCGACTCTGCGAGAGACCTGTCGCGATGTTGCGTTTCGAACACATCACCAAAACATTTCCCGGCGTCACGGCGCTGGCGGATGTGTCGTTCGAAATTGCTCGGGGTGAGTGCCACGCGTTGCTCGGGGAAAACGGAGCCGGCAAGAGCACGCTCGGAAAAATCGTCGCCGGCATGTACACCCCCGAGCGGGGCCAACTGCTGATTGCGGGGACTGCATGCCACTTTCGCTCTCCTCGACAGGCCGCGCTGGCGGGTGTCGCGATCGTGCATCAGGAACTGATGTTCTGTCCGAACCTGTCGATCGCCGAGAACTTGTGCCTGCACGATCTGCCGCAACGTGGCATTTTTCTCGATCGAACTGTCTTACGGCAACGAGCCAATGCACTCCTGGAACAGGTCGGACTCGACGTCGATGTCGATCGCCCACTTTCGTCGCTCTCAATCGCGCAGGAGCAACTTGTCCAAATCGCAGCGGCCGTGGGACAAAAGGCTCAGATCCTGGTTTTCGACGAGCCAACCAGTTCACTGGGGCAGACTGAAGTCGAGCGACTGTTTCAGTTGATTCGTCGCTTGCAGCAAACCGGGGTGACGATCATTTATGTCTCCCACCGACTCGCGGAGATTTTTGAACTCTGTCAGCGCGTGACCGTTTTACGAGATGGACGCCATGTGGCGACGCGCTCTCTGGAGGGACTCTCACACGATGAACTGGTCCAGATGATGGTGGGACGTCCGGTCGTCGCTACGCGGACAGAACCCAAGCGGGCTGTGTCATCGACTCCCCCGCCCCCGCCCCAGATTGCAGTCCGGGGACTGCAATCTCCGGGACGATTTGAAAACATCGCGTTGGAAGTTAACGCGGGTGAAATCGTCGGCCTGGCAGGACTGGTGGGAGCCGGTCGTACGGAAGTCCTGGAAGCCCTTTTCGGTCTCGACCCTGCCGCAACGGGCGAGATCTCCCTTAATGGAAATCCAACGCGCATTCCAAGTCCACAAGCCGCCCGTGAGGTGGGCATGACGCTGATTCCGGAAGATCGTAAACGTCAGGGGCTGGTTCTGGGCATGAACGTCAGGGAAAACGCGACGCTTCCGGTACTCGATCGTTTCCGCCGCTGGGCCGGTCTGGTCGATCGCCGTGCTGAAGCGAAGCTGGCGGAGAAATTTCGCACTGATCTGGCGATCCGCACGCCATCGACGGAAACTCCGGTCGCGTCGCTGTCGGGGGGCAACCAGCAGAAAGTCGTGTTTGCCCGAGCGCTCGCCGACAATGCACAGATCCTGCTGATCGATGAGCCCACCCGGGGAGTCGATGTCGGCGCCAAACAGGAAATCCATGATTTGATCGAAGCCCGGGCCCGGGCCGGCACCGCCGTTGTACTGGTATCTTCCGACCTGCCTGAACTGCTCGCCTTGTCCCACCGCCTGATCGTCTTGCGAGAGGGACGGATTGTCGCGCAATTCACACATGCCGAGGCCACCCCCGATCGCGTGCTGCGGGCGATGGCGGGAATCGCGGCCGTGCCGCAATGACAACACTTCAGATGCCCCCGGCGCGGCCTGGCGGATATCACGTCCGCCGAGACCAGCCCCATAGGCGATGGCGGTCAGACCGAAAAAGCCCGATCGGCCTCAATCCAAATCAACCAGCGACCGCGGCGATGCGTACGTCACACCCAGCGAGGCGAACGGTGGAACAAATGATGATCGTCCGTGCCGGCGATCGACTGTTGGCTAGGTCACCCCGAGATGGGGGACCGTCGTCGAGGGCGAGGGCTGCTGTTTGCGGCAACATTCGCAATCCTGCCAGTTGGCCAGGACCAGCCAGCGGCGCATTTGGACGCTCCGGCCTCGACCCGAGCACGATTCGCAACTGGATTCAGCGGCCCCTTGCGAGAATTTCACGCCAGTCCCCGCGCACCAGCCACATCGCCGCCAACGGACGGGAATACCTAACACCGTGGACGCCACAGCGCGCCCGGTTCCGGAACAATACCGGCAGTTATTCCAGTAGGGCCCCTCGGGCGGTGTATCGTCCGTCCGGACATCCCCCACATGATCGTCGGAATTCATGACGTTGACTCCAGCACAACAGAATCCGGCGAGTCCCAATTCCCAGTCAGCCCACTGAATGGCGTCATCGACTCGCCACCGAGCACTGTAACAATCAGGAATGTCAAAACACAAGAGCCCGTCATCAAATTTGTCTCGTGATGACTTCTTAAATGAATGCCTGTCGTCTCCACGGCAGATAATTATTTAAATTGACCAAAGCGCTCCACAAATCAAAATTGCCTGCGACCAACATGCCTATTGTCGGCTCGAGAACAGCACCAGGTTTCTGTCAACGCACGTTTTACCAACTCGCATGGACCTTGCAGCAGGCTCCGTGCAGCCGATGCGGTGAGTGATTAACCGTGACCGCCGAATCCTCGAATCCTGTCTCTGGATCAGACCCCCTGGGGTTCGCCCCGACGCATTGGACGATCGTCCTGGCGGCCGCGCGGGGGACGGCAGAATCTCAAGGCCGCGCCGCTTTGACTGAACTCTGCCAGACGTATTGGTTTCCGTTGTACGCATACGCGCGCCGGCGCGGCGAGAACGAACACACCGCCGAAGATCTCACCCAGGCTTTTTTCACATCCCTCCTGTCGCACGATGCACTGGCGCGCGTTGATCGCGACAAGGGAAAATTCCGGGCGTTTCTGCTGACGGCCTTCAAGAACTTCCTGGCAGATGAACGCGACCGACAGCAGGCGCAGAAACGAGGCGGTCAACTTATTGTAATTTCTCTCGATGGCAGAGACAGCGAGTCGCGCTACCAGTTAGAACCAGTCCAGGATTTGTCACCCGAACGAGTCTTCGATCGACAATGGGCTTTGACCGTACTCGACCGCGTGTTGAATCGTCTCCAGGCCGAATGGGCCGCCGCGGGAAAAGGGGAGTTGTTCGCCTTGCTGCAGCGCACGCTAACGGGCGACCAGCCAGAGACTTATGAAGCCATTGCCCGCCAGTTTGGTCTGACCGCCGGGGCCGTCAAATCCTCGGCTCATCGCCTGCGCCAGCGCTATCGCGAACTATTCCATACCGAAATCTCTCAGACCGTGAGCAGCCCCGAAGCGATCGCCGAAGAAATCCGTTACCTCATGTCCTGCCTGTAGTTCCGATTCAACCAGTCATGGACTTTCAACACGTTTGGTTTTTTTTGAGCAACCCGCGCGAGATTTTTCCGTAGAGGAGGGTAGGCCGAAGCGTTAACGTCCATTGGTCCTGGTTGAGATCCCATGTCCGACACTAACTTTTGTCCACAATGTGGTTTGCGGCTGGCCCCGGCAGCACCGCACGGGTTGTGCCCGGGATGCCTGTTTCAGGAAGCCTTGCAGGGGACTCATGAAGCCACTGCCTGCTGGCCGGAAAAGACCAGGGCCGATCACACGCCCCCGGCCCCCAGTGAACTGGCCTCGCAATTCCCTGATCTCGAAATTCTGGAAGTGATCGGTCGCGGCGGGATGGGCATCGTCTACAAAGCCCGCCAGAAATCGCTCGATCGCCTGGTGGCGTTGAAGATTCTCTCGCCAGCGATCGCGCGCGATCCCGCGTTCGCCGAACGGTTTTCTCGGGAAGCCCGCGTCATGGCTTTGTTGTCACACCCGCATGTGGTTGCCGTTTATGATTTTGGCACCACATCGGCACCAGACGCCAGCAGCGACTCGCCGCCGCTGTGCTACCTGCTCATGGAGTACGTCGACGGCCTGACGCTGCGGCAATTGCTGAACTCCGGCCAACTCTCGGCAACGCAAGCCTTGGCCATCGTCCCGCAGATCTGTGCGGCCCTGCAGTATGCCCACGACAAAGGCATTGTCCACCGCGACATCAAACCCGAGAACATTCTGCTCGATCGCGCCGGGAACGTGAAGATCGCCGATTTCGGATTGGCGAAACTGCTGGCTCTTGATCATCACGAGTTGACCATTTCCAGAACCGGACAAGTGCTGGGAACCCTGCACTACATGGCTCCCGAACAAATGGAGCGTCCGACCGAAGTAGACCATCGCGCGGACATCTACTCCCTGGGTGTCGTATTTTACCAGATGCTGACGGGCGAACTCCCATTGGGAAAATTTCAACCTCCGTCCCAGCGCGTCGTCGTCGATGCCCGACTCGACGAAGTCGTCTTACGCGCTCTCGAACGCGAACCTGATCGGCGGTATCAGCGGGCCAGCGCGCTGCAGAGTCAGGTCGAGTCGATCTCGGCCAACCCTTCCACGATCTCAGGATCCGTCCACACCACTCGGAAGCGTCTCCAGGCGTGGCTGCCCGCAGGCAAACGCAGGCTCGCATTGCTCGCCGCGCTCGGAATTCTGCTGGCCTGCGGAGCATTCTGGACAGCGAACCGTATTTCTCGGCCCGATTCGAATCTGAATCCCGCCGGCCTGGCCAATGTCCCCTGGGAATTAAAACGCGCCTCGAAAGCCCGGGTCATTGAAGCGTTGACGGCCAATCCAGAAACGCCCTGGACCTGGCAGGAACTCGAGAGTCGATCCCTTTCCGCCACCGACGATGCCCAGATCATGCAGGGGCTGATTCGCTGGCTGAGAACCGAGCATCCGCGCGGGCTGCGCAGTCCGCTGAGTTGGTCTTCCCGATACCTCAACCGGATGGACGGGGAACACCGGATCACCGATGCCGAAAAGGTCGAATTCCTGGAGTGCCTCTACGGCGATCTCCGCGGACCACGCCAAGCGAGAATCATGGCCGGAAGCAGTTGGTGGCATCCACAGATCGAATTGAAAAGTGTGTGGCATGACGATCTGCTGGGCATGGCGTTCATGAACGAACTTCTCGAAATGAAGATCGATGGCGAGCCGGTCTCTCTGCAGCCAACGAGCCAGAGTTGGAAAACCGGCCGTTTGGCCCAACCGCTGACGCTGCCGATTCTGGCGCCGGGACGGCACGAAGTCACACTGACGGTGTTCTCTGCTCTCGTGCCGACGGCTGACCTTGTCGGCATCAGCGACACCGCGCCACACACCCAGTGGCCCCGCGCCCTGAAATCATGGCAGCGTTCGTGTCAGATCCCATTGCTCGTCGTCGAGTCGCAGAATCGAAACTTCAAGCCGGTCACAAAGTCGGAATTTTCACCGGTGGGACGGGGACTGGCTATCAACTCCATCGTGATTCGCGGGAATGCCGATCTGCGCGAAGCAGGAATCGAATTTACCATCGATCGCTTTCTTCCGGTCAGTATCGCGTGCGACGTGACCCTGAAAATCGGCGACGAGAGAATCCCCTGCGGGTCCATCTTTGCCATTCTCGCCGAGAGTGACGTGCCATCAGTAGACGAGGCCGCTGGCCCCCAGCCGGCACTCATCACGGGGAAGACGATTCTTTCGGCCCAGATTCCTGCCGGCACGCCAGACGCCACAACGGCGGATCTGATTCTGACTCCCAATCCGAATCTGCTGGAACCGAACCCCTATGCCGACAGCTATTGGGCCGAAACCATCGTCTTTTCACATGTTGCACTGCGGCGTGCCGACCGTTGAATCGGTCCAACGGCAGCACGCGGCTCGGCCGACGATCACGCCATGGCGATCAACTTCGGCAGGTACTGTTTTTCCAGCGAGTGGTCATCGGCGATCTGCTGCAATTGGAAGCGGGTCATCAGCCGCGCCAGGTGGACGGTTCGCTCCAATTCGAGCACCAGCGAGTCTCCGACGGTCAGGGTCCCATTCCAATTCAGGAATTCGAGCAATCCGACGGCTTCATAAAACTCGTTGGTCATCCCCGCGAGGCGGCGATCGGCTCTGGCCAAAGCCGCGGCAAATACAAGCGTGGGTGGCAGGTGCGGCACGATGTCGTCGGTATTTTCAAAGCGCCAGCATCGGCCCTTGAAAACCGAGTTGAAATCGTTGGCATACGCTTCGTCTCCCGCACGGGGCCCGGCGAATGAATACACCGCCTGCACGTTGGCAGAGCCCTCGCGCTGCAAACGCAGCGCTCCAAGGAAGGCCACTCCCCCTCCCTTACTGTGGCCCGTCACGACGACCGGTAACCGGCTGGCTGCCTGCTGTCTGGCAACTTCCGGTTGCACACGCCCCCAGAGATCCTGCAACGTTCGCGCAAACCCTGTGTGAACCTGGCCCGAGGTGTACGACACCGCCCGCAACTTGGCATCGGCATCGTTCACCCAGTCCAGCAGACTCGTGACAAACGCATCCCACGACGTGAAGTCCAATTTTAATGTCCCCCGGAACGCGACGATGACCTCGGTCGCGGTGGTCCCCACGTACGCAGCATTGATTTCGTCGGCAACAAACGTCACGGGTGGGGCAATGAACCCGACATCCTTATAAAACGGGCACGCCGACGGGCCTCCGGGCTGACTGATGTAATAGGCCACATCACTCGCCTTCGCAAAACGGCAAGCCGATTTCAGATCCGCGCTCATCACGAATGCTCCTGTTCCAGAAGGGACGCCCGAAAACCACTCCCACACGCCGGCTATGCCCGGGTGAACAACCTGCCAGTCGAGGGGGCATGACTCTTCAGAGACTACTCGGACCGGCCGTCAGTGCAAGAGGAAACTGGGGGTCTAACAAAAACAGCGAGGCACCACAGCGACCATCTCTGTCAGGCAAGGTGACCAGACGCCATCCGAAAAATGCAACAGGAATGCAACCCATGCCGTAATCGACCTGAATCCACAAATCTTTTACTGGAATGACCTTACAAATCGCCGCATCCTTACAAACCGGACCGATTCTGGATCGCGGCGCCGAGTTCAATCGACCGGCCGCATTCCTCTTTCCCTGAATTCCCAGTCTTGCTATGTTTCCGCCCGCGCGCGGAGGGGGTCCGCGCCGTTTTTCGGAGTCATTTCGGGGGGGGAAGGGATTCCCATGCAACACACGATTGGAAAACTGGCAGCGCTGGCACTCGTTGTGGGAGTGGGTGTCGCCGTCGTGATTCATGCCCAGCGTTCGATTCAAACGGATGATCCGAACGCAGAACAGACCAGCGCCGCCGCCACGGCTGACGAGAATCCACTGGCCGACGATGACCTGGCCGATGTGGACATGTTTACGTCCACCGCCGAGCTCAGCGGTTCCTCGAAGTCTGACCGGTCGGATCGAGAACTGACCGGCTCGAAAGCCTCGCGAAAGACGGCAACCGACCGCAAGATTGTCCGTACCAGCGCAGGTCGCGACGACGATCCGCTGGCAGATGCCACGTTGGATGATGAACCCCTGCCGGCCGCACGCCCCGCGAAACGTTCCGCCAAGACAGCGCAGACCGCCGACGATCCGTTTGCCACCGGCGACGATGACGAGTCGGACCGACCTCGCCAAAAGACGGCAACCCGCGGTACGCGCTCAGACGACGACCTGCTCGATCTCGTCGATGACCCGCCCCCGACCTCCAAACGATCGGCACGGACCACTGCCGCGAAAACACCCGCGGCGGGAAATTCGCGCGGCGCAGTCTTGTCGCTCGATGAATCCGACCGCGACGACGTGCCGGCGACTCCGCGCAAAACCGCAGCCAAATCTCCGGCCAGAACCGGTCCGCGTCTGGCGGCGGGAACCGATGAACCCGCCGACGATCTGGATATCGGCGATCCTCCGGTCACCAGCCCGTTGCGTGATGACGACACCGAAATTCCTCTCGCGCAACGCACGGAAACACTCGGCACCGACGACGAGACCGACAGCCCTTCGTTGAACGACGAAGCGCCGCCCCGCACGTTGACCGATGACGACGAAGAAGCTAGCCCATCCAAACTGCGTGGACGCAATCCCGCGACCACGGACGACTTCGAACCACTCGATCGTTCGTCTCCGCCGGCCGACGATCCGCTCGAAGAAATCACCCCGCGCAGCCCGGCCCGTTCGGAACGGCGCCCCGCCGACTCGGATCTGGAATCAGATCCCCCGCGAGCGACGCCCCGACTCAACTACAATCCCGCCGAGTTGGGCAATTCGATTGAGGTCGATGATCCCCCCGCCGCGACGCCGAAACCCAAAGGCCCGGCACCGCAGGTCCGCATCGAGAAACTGGCACCGAAATCGGCCGTACTCGGCAAGCCCATGGTCTACCACATCCACGTCCACAACACGGGAACCGTTCCCGCGTACCAGGTTGTCGTTGAAGATGTGATTCCTCCCGAATTTGAAATTGACGGTTCGATTCCGCAGGCCCAGCTCAAAAACGATCACATGATCTGGAAGCTGGGAATGCTGCCGGCCGGCAAAGATAAGAAGATCGCCGTGCGGGTCATTCCGCGTGCCGAGGGGACCATCGGCGGCGTCGCGACAGTCAATTTCTCGGCGGACGATGATCTACCCAAGAAGCCCAAGGCGGAATTGAAGTTCGATGTCTCCGCCCCGAAACAGGCGGCCCTGGGAACGCCGGTCGAATTCAATTTCCACATCACGAATGTCGGTCAAGTGCCGGCGAAGAGCGTCACGATTCGCGATGTGCTGCCCGCCGGCCTGCGGCACCCCGACGGAGATGACCTGGAATACAACCTGGGGGATCTGTCGGCCGGCCAATCGCAGGATGTCAAACTGGTGCTGACGGCGGCCCAGGCCGGGCCGACCACGAATCGTGTTGTCGTCACCGCCGAGGGGGATGTCGCCGAGGAATCGGAAGTCCAACTCGAAGTGCTGGGCCCGATGCTGCAGGTCACGCGTCAGGGACCGAAACGGATGATTCCCGGAAAGACAGCCGTGTTCTCGAACCAGGTGACCAACCCGGGAACAAAAGAGATGACCGATGTCACCATGATCGAGAAGATTCCGCCCGGTATGGAATACGTCAGCGCCGGCGACGGCGGAGTGTACGACGAAACCAAACGTTCGGTCTTCTGGTCGCTGAAACACATGCAGGCGGGCGAATCACGCACGGTTTCGATCACCCTGCGAACCGTGTCACGCGGCGCCCAGATCAGCGTGATTCGCGCCTTTGACGCGTTTGGCTCGACCGGCGAAACGTCGGCCACCACCAAGGTCTCGGGCGCCCCGGCGATTTCGATTGAACTGGCCGAGGTTCCGGCAGTGGTGGAACCTGGCGAAACCGTGCGGATCCCGGTGCGGGTGGTCAATCGGGGGTCCGACACGGCCACCCATGTGCGACTGCTGCTGACCGTGAACCACCAGTTGAAGATCGTGTCGGCCGACGGTCCGACTTCGCATAAAGAACGAAAGCTCGAACCGGCGGAGTCCGATTCGGGCAACACGGTCGAGCTGCAGTATGCTCCCATCGAAAAGCTCGATCCCAAGGGGGATGCGATTTTCGAAATCACAGTGAAAGCCAGTGCGATTGGCTCGGGGAAATACGAGTTGCAGGCGATCTGCGACCAACTGCCCGAACCGATCCGCCGCCAGGAAGTCATCAGCATCGTGAATGACTGAAGTTGACGACCGGTGGAACGCCCCCGCGACCTGGGGGAGTTCCGGCCGATATGCCTCGTTTCACAACAAAAGGGCC
>JAFEBR010000382.1 GCA_018242565.1 Planctomycetota bacterium
ATATCTCGCCTGCCGACAAGCGAAGGTGAGTTGGGGCTGGTGGTTGGCTTCGGCTGTCGCCTGCGGATTGGGTGTGCTGGCGAAAGGTCCCGTGGCCGGTGTCCTTTGCCTGCCCCCGTTGATCGTCTGCCGCTGGCTGATGTCGCTGCCCGCTTTGCGTGTGCGGCACTGGTTGTCGTACCTGGCCGTGGTGGCGACGGTGGCACTCCCCTGGTTTGTACTGATTGAAGGCCGGCAACCCGGCTTCCTTTCGCAGTTTTTCTGGACGCACCATTTCAGCCGATTCAGTACTGGTTTGTCGCACGCCGAACCGTTCTGGTTCTACATTCCGGTGCTGTTGGTCGGGATGGCTCCCTGTTCGATTCTGTTTCCGGCGACCACGATGTTTCTGGTGGACCGGGGAAGCGCGACCCGCTCTGGACGCTCGCAAGGGGTTGGTTTCGTGATGCTGGCCGGTTGCTGGATCGCGGCACTGTATTCAGCGGCGAGTTGTAAGCTGGCACCCTACATGCTGCCGGTTCTGCCTTTGTTCAGTTTGGTTGTCGGCGCGGCTCTGGAAGCCATTCTGGCGGGTCAAGTCGAGCACAAATTCCTCAAGTTTGTTCGTGAAAACTCGCCCCGACATATTGCGGCGATTCTGCTGGTTGCCGCCGTCGTGACCATGACGGTTGATCTGACGCTGCTGCACGGACTGGCCGGCGGTCGATTGCCGCACTGGGGCGGGTTGATTGCCCTGTGTGCCGCCGCGACCGGAATCAGCGTGTGGCGGAAGTCGCGGGAATCCAACGGCGAATGGGGCGTGGCGTTTGCCCTGGTGGCGTGCGCCATGGCGATGGCCATGCTCGATTTCTATCCGGGAATCGCGACGTCGCGTTCCAAGGTCGATCCGGTGGTGACCACGTGCCAGGATCAGTTCGACCGGTCGATGCCGATTGTCTGTTATGGACTGACGAACGAAGCCGACTCGCTGGCGTTTCAACTGGTGCGCGGGCAAGTGCAGAATTACGACGCCTATCATCAGGCCGATGCGGCCCGAGCCATCTCGACATCGTCGGAGGTCGTGGTGCTGGCTCACATGCAGAACCTCGAAGCGCTCGTGCCCTTGTTGCCCCCCGACGTGGTCGTCGAGAAACTGGCGCAGCACGATTACATCTTCGTCGGTGTCTGCACGAAACGGGAAAAATTGGCCCAGCGTGAATAGTTTCTCGGGAACCGCGATGAAACGATCGGCTGGTGTGCAATTCCCGAACGTTCCTGGTGGCGACGCACTGGCATACCCGAAGTCGCAATTGATCCCGCACAAATCAGTTTTTTTGGCTCCGGAAGTGCCCGGGGCCAACTCGCTGCGCTCACCGATGTTGCGCCCGATGTGGGGATCTCGTTATGATTTCGACGTGCGATCTTCGACCTGAACTTGTGACGACAGAACCTGCTGCGATGTCTGAATCTTCAGAGCCTCATCCGACGGCGAAAGCCGCCAGCCATGCCACGTCGCTCGGCCAGAAGTTGGGGCACGTCTGGAAATGGCTGAAATGGCCCGTCGCGATCGGCATTCTGGTCTGGATGTACCTGCAGAATGCGGCGAATATCGACAAAATTCTGGCGACTCCGAAAAGCTGGGGGTTTGCCGTCCTGGCGTTTGTTCTGATTGGCGGTTCGACGCTGCTCACCTTCGCCCGCTGGTATCTGCTGGTCATTGCCCAGGGTTTCTCGTTTCAATTTCGTGACGCAATTCGCTATGGCTTTATTGGACTCGTGGCGAATTACGTGGCTCCGGGTGCGGTCGGTGGAGATCTGTTCAAAGGGGTGTTGCTGGCTCGCGATCAGTCATCCCGGCGCGTGGTGGCGTTTGCGACCGTGCTGCTCGACCGGGTGCTGGGCATGTTGGCACTGTTTCTCGTCGGCGCCTGCACGCTGCTGATCCCGCAGGGAATTCCTGACAATCCGCAGTTAAAACTCGTGACCTTGTTGATCTGGTGCGGTGCCGGCGGAGGCCTGTTGGGATTGGTCGTGATGCTTGTCCCCGCGACAACGCACTGGGGATGGGTACTGCGGTTGCCCCGATTGCCGGTGGTCGGCAAGGCCATTGGCGAACTCATTGTGGGGGTTCGACTGTACCAGGAAAAACCGCGAGTGGTCTTGGCGGCTTTGGGGCTCAGTCTGCTGGGCCATGCCGGGCTGATTACGGGGTTTTATTTCTGTGCTCTGTGGATGCGACAACCCTGGGTGCCCGGATTGGTGGAGCATTTCTATTTTCTGCCACCCACAGAGTTGTTCGCCGTGCTGATTCCGACGCCCGGGGGCGTCGGTGCCCTGGAAGAAGGGGTGAGCTGGTTCTATGGCCAGTTACGCCCCGCAGCCGTGCCGCAGGCCGATGCGCTGGCCGCGGGAGCGACTGCCGGTATCGCTTACCGGGTGGTCGCGTTGTCGGTCGCTGCCCTCGGCGCTGTGTACTATTTCACGTCACGCCGCGAGATTTCGGCTGCGATGGCAGAAACAACGCATACGGCGGAGTAACGATCTCGCCGGTGCGAACTGGCTGGGGCTGCGGTTCAAAGCAGTGCGGAAACCGCGGTGCCGTCCTGGGCCACTTTAAAGGGCCGGCCTGTCGGAGACGTGACGATCTGGTCGAGTGGCAGTCCCAGGGCCGTGGCGATGGTGGCATTGAAATCGCTCGGAGTGACTCCATCGCGATCGACACCATGCCCCGCCGCGTCTGACGCTCCGTAAAACTGGCCTCCCTTGACGCCTCCACCTGCCAGCACTCCGGAAAATACGGCTGGGTGATGGTCGCGTCCGGCGTTGTAGTTGATTTTAGGCGAGCGGCCAAACTCGGTGGCTACGGCGACGATGGTGTCGCCGAGCAATCCGCGCTCGGCCAGATCTTTCAGCAGATTGCCAATCGCTTTGTCCATCACGGCGGCCCGGGCCGGTAGTGCGGCCCCGTTGTAAATGTTGCTGTGCATGTCCCACCCGCCACAGGTGACTTCCACACAGCGAACATTATTCTCAATCAGCCGGCGCGCTAACAGACATCCCTGCCCGAACGGATCGCGACCATAGCGGTCGCGGTCTTCGCCCTTTTCTTCGTTGAGGTTGAACGCTTTCAGTTCCTGGCTTGAGAGCAGGCTGACCGCTTCGGAATAGAAATCGGTATAGGCCTGCACTTTCCGCTGCGGAAAACGACCGCGGAATTTCTTGTCGAAGCCATCGATCAGTTTGATCCGTTTTTCGAATGAGGCCTCGGTGAGGTACTCGGGGGCTGTGATGTTCTCCAAGCCGCGATTTGGATCACCAATGGGGAGCGGGCTGAATGTCGGATCAAAGAACCCGGCACCCGGATGTCGCGCGGGCGCGCCGATCAGCACGGTATCGGGCAAAGATTTGCTCTGTCGGCCTTTGAATTGCTGAATCCACGGGCCCAGCGAAGGATGCCGTTCGGTGGCGATCTCTTTGTAACTGGTCCGCATCAGATACTCGCCTGCTTCGTGGTCGGCGGTTTGCGTATTCAGCGAGCGGATGACAGCGAGTTTGTCGAATTGGGACGCCAGGGTGGGCAGGTGCTGTCCGATCTGGGCCCCCGCGACCGTGGTATTGATCGGCCGTGTGTCTCCCTGGTTTTCATGGCCCGGTTTGAGGTCAAACGTATCGAGGTGCGATAAGCCACCTGCGAGATAGAGGTAGATCAGTCGTTTCGCTTTGCCACCGCTGGCGCGTGGCGTTTCGGGGGCCGCCGAGATCTGGCGTGCGAGCAGCGGAGAGAGGGCCACGCCCAGCGTGGTACGGGCCAGTCGTTCAATAAATCGGCGACGGTCCAGGGGGCTCAATTGTGAAACGAGGTCGCGCATGCAGCAGCTTTCCAAGGAACTCGAACTTCGTGCGGTGGGGGCTCGAGTGAGGGAACGGGGCGTGTCAGGTGGCGGCGGAAGCCGTTGCCAACGGGCTCACGATGTCACTGGATGAACAGGAACTCACGGGTGTTGACGAGGGCCCAGATGACGTTGCCATATCCGGCCGGGCCATTCTGTTTGATTTCCTGTTTGGCAAGTTCCGTTTCGTCATCATCCGGGTCGCGATTGAGGACCGTGCGAAACACGACTTTAACCCCATCGGCCACGGTTTTTGTCTGCATCACGTTGTTGTAGATCGTCGAGTTTTTCTCGAGCAACATGTGCGTGATGGGGCCGTTGAACATGAACAGAACCTGGGGCACAGAGCCGGTCGTCGATGAGGCGGAAATCAATTCACGATCGGATTGGCCGAACGTACGCAAGAAATGATTGGGGGGCACCGGCGTGGGGAGTTCTGACGCGCGCGCCAAGAGCGTGCCCTTGTACATGTATTTCGCCTGCCGTGCCCCCAGCTGGTTGGTGATCTCGGCGACCTTCTTATCGGATTCGAGCATTTTGGCGGCGGGGACCTGGTCGAGATTGACCCCGATCAGATCCGTGCGAACTTCGGCTTTGAATTCGCGATATTCATCGGGTTTGACGACGGCCATCGTCAAAAAGGAGTCCCAGACCTGCTCGGCGGTCATCCGCCGCAGAATGGGGCCGGGGAAATGATAGGGGGCGCCCAGTGCGACTTCTTCGGAACTGGCCTGGCGCTGGTAAGCCTCGGTGTTGTAGAGAATGCGCAGGAACTCCTTGAGGTCGAAGTCGAGGCGTTTCATCTCGGCTTCGAGGAACTGCATGAGTTCAGGGTTTTCGGCGACGGTCGAATCCATCATGTCGTCGACCGGTTCAATCTGGCCCACGCCAAAGCACTGTTTCCAGAGGCGATTGGCCACCGTCAAGGCGAACCGGGGATTATCTTTACCGGTCAGCCAGCGGGCAAAAGCCCGACGCGGGGGTTCCCCACTGCGCACATCGGCCGGTGCCCCGAACAGCGTTTTGGGTTCGATGACTTCGCCTGGCTTGCCGTCGTTGTAGGAATAGTCGGCCGGCAGCGTGATCTTTCTGGCAGGCTGATCGTTGACGATCATCATATTGACACCGATCAGTCGATTGAACCGGTACGAGTTCTGACGACGGTCTTCTTCTTCCTGTTCGATGCTGGCGTATTCTTCCTGCAGACGGTCATTCGGGTTTTTCTTCCAATACCGCGTATCGGTACCACCGGTCTGGGGGACAGTCCCAAAGGTGAACGCCGCCATCTGGTAGAATTCTTTCTGCTTCCACCGGTCAAATGGATGGTTGTGGCATTGGGCGCAGCCAATGCGCGTTCCCAGGAAGATGCGCACGGTATTGTTCATGTTGTCCAGCGGCATGTTGGCATCGCGCTGGATGTAACCGGTTGCGGGGTTTTGCCAGATCAAGCCTTCAGCGGTGAGCAGTTCACTGACCAGTTTGTTCCACGGTTTGTTCTCGGCCAGAGACTGCTTAAGCCATTGTCGGTACGAGTCGCCCGAAACGTTGGGGTTCAGGCTGTCGGTGTAGCGCAGTACATCGGCCCAGTAGTTGAACGAGTGGCTGGCATACCGGTCGCTGTTGAGCAGATCGTCAATGAGTTGCGTGCGTTTTTTCGGTTCGGTCGTCGACAGAAAGAATCGCGTCTGCTGGAACGTTGGAATTGAGCCGGTGATGTCCAGATACACCCGCCGCAGGAACTGTTCATCGGTCGTGCGGGGGTTGGGGGACAGATTATTCCGTGCCAGGCTGGCGTCGACCAGGCGGTCAATCTCTTTGGCGGACTTCAGCATTTGTGTCCGCCTGGCCGGGTCGACGTCTTTGGAAGTCACGATGAACCCCTGTGCGGCCGGTTCTTCTTTCTTCTTGGCGGGAGTCTTGCGGGCAACGGGTTTGGCAGGCGGTTTGAGGCGGTCCTGATCGGCCTTGGCTTCACGCTGTTTCCCGATCTTCTTGTAGACCTGGCTGCGGCCGGAGTAGGCTTCGGCCATGTCGGGGTCGAGGCTGATGGCCTTGGTGAAATCCTTGATGGCTTCACTGTATTCGCCACGGCCGGCTAAGGCGTAACCGCGATAACAATAAGCCGAAGGGTGATCTTCTTTCAGGCGGATGGCCTCGTTGAAGTTCTCGATCGCTTTGTCGAATGTGCCCTGAGCCAGCAGGATCTGCCCTTTTCGCAGCAACGCCTTCGGAAAGCCAGGTTGCAGTTGCAATGCCAGATCGACATCAGCCAGGGCCTTGGCCGAATCCTTCTTTTGAGCCAGGACGTAAGCACGATCGCACAGAATCTCAGGGACATTCGGCGACAGTCGCACCGCCTCATCGAGGTCCTTCAGTGCATTGTCGAGTTCGTTCTTGGCGAGGTAGACGGCCCCACGGCGCTGGTAGGCCGGAGCGAATGTGGCATCGAGTTCGATGGCCTTCTGCTGGTCGGCCAGCGCGGGTTCGAGTTGATTTTGTGCGGCGCGGGCCAAGCCACGGACGCTGTAGCCCGCGGGATGTTTCGGGTTGATATCGATTGCCCGCTGTCCGCTTTGAATCGCCCGGTCATACTGTCTGCGCGCCACGTAAGCCAGGGCTCGATTTGCGTGGGCATCGACGTGATCGTATTTCTCGAGAGTCGCGAAATAGCAGCTATCGACCGCTTTGAGATATTCGCGTTTGTGCAGCCAGACGAGGGCGCGACTGGCGAGTGCATCGGCGCGGGCGACCGCATATTCGCGGCCTGGAAAATCGTTCGTGACCTTGTCGAAAGCCGCCAAGGCTCCATCAAGGTCGCCCTGGTTGAACAACGCCTGTCCCTGCAACACGACGGCATCGGCCTGCTTGGGATCGGCCGCGTGTGCCTGGCGGGCCGCATCGAGTGCCAGTTTCCATTCACCGGTCCGCAGTTTTTCGCGACATTGGGCCAGAAAGGGATCAGCCGGGCTGGGGGGAGTTTCCCCTTTACGAGCGGTTTCTTGTGCTCCCGCAGGGGAACTGGGGGTCAGGACCAGCAGACTCCAGCAGGCAGCCGCACATAATACCGCAAAATGGCGAACGCGAACCATTTGCCCCTTTCGAACGCACTTGCAGACTATCCGAATCGGGCGCGCGCGAGGTGATCGTAGAACCGATCGCGAAGAGCTAAGGAGAGGAGTCCCGCGGCGTCGTGCCGGAATCTTACCGGTCGTACTGTCTGAAGTCTATCGGCGCGGCAACAAATTGCGCAATAAAGTTGAAGTTGTTTGTCGCCCAGGCAACAGACGTGACTGCCAGACGGTCAATCGCGCTGAATCATGTCGGGACCTTCGCCCGCCACTTTCTCGTACTTTCCGCTGCTGGAATCGGTTTTCTGGTATTTTGTAAATCCCAGGCGTTCGAGATTCTGGTTGCTCAGATCGGGTTTCGACTGTTTCGTGCCCCCCGGAATCTTGGGCGGCGCCGTTTGTGAAATGATGCGCTGTACGGGCAGTCCCGATTCAGGATGTTGGGTCAGCGGTTTGGCGTGAATGGATTGCAGAATTTCAAACCGCTCACCTTCCGAGCCATCGTCGTGAATGACAACATATTCGTAAACAGGCATGGTGCGAGGTTCTTTCCGATCAATCACGGTTGGGCGGGCGGGTTGACCGATGTCAGGTCATCCGGTGCCGACTCACGAGTACGTTTCTCACCGATTATAACTCGGAATCACGGCTGATCAATCACTGCCCCGAACGGCCCGGTTAACGGGCTAACGCAGGACCTCGTTGATCGACTCGGTCAGAATTTCTGCGATTCGATCAAGGATCGGATAGGGAGTAATGATCGGCGGTGCCAGACAGAAGACCGATTCTCCGCGAAGTCGGCTGAACAGTCCCCGCCGCTGTGCGGCGGCGTGGACCTTGCTGCCCATTTGCTCTGACGCCGGGTATTCGGCTTTGGTGGATTTGTCCTGGACGATTTCGATGCCGCACATCAGTCCTTTACCGCGCACATCGCCGACGTGGGGATGGTCCCCGAGTGCGGCGCGCAAATGCCGGAGCAGGTAGGCTCCTTTCTCGGCCGCCTGCCTGGGGAAATCCTCCTGTTCGATGATTTCCAGGGTCTTCAAGGCGACCGCACAGCCAACCGGGTGGGCGCTGTAGGTGTAGGCGTGCATCCAGGGAGGTTGACCGGCATCAAGCACGGCAGCAATCTGTTCACTGATGCCGATGCCACCCAGGGGGAAATACCCGGATGTCACTGCTTTGGCAAACAGAATCATGTCGGGTTCGATGCCCCAGTGTTGCAGGCCGAACAGCCTGCCGGTCCGTCCGAATCCTGTAATCACTTCATCGGACACCAGCAGGACATCATATTTGTCGCAGATCTCGCGAATTCTTGGGAAGTAATCATCAGGGGGGACAATCACTCCTCCGGCCCCTTGAACTGGCTCGGCGAGAAACATGGCAACTGTTTCCGGACCTTCCCGCAGAATCGCCTGTTCGAGTTCATTGGCGGCTGCCATCCCCGGGCTGACACCCGGAGGGGCCACATAACGGTACGGGTACGGCGAAGGGATCTGCACGAAACCGGGCAC
>JAFEBR010000383.1 GCA_018242565.1 Planctomycetota bacterium
GAATTTCTCCGGAGGCTGCGCGAGCGACTTCGTCAGCATGGTGACATGGGTGACGCCGATCGTCTTTTCGCCCGTGTTGGAAACCTTCAAATTCCCATCGATGCCGATCAGGTCTCCCAGATCGATCAGCTCAATCAGTTTCCATTGCTCTTCCGAAAAATCGGACTTCGAGCACATCAACTGAATGCGGCCCGTCCAGTCCTGGATGTGGAAGAACTTCAGCTTCCCCTTGTTGTTCCGCAGCATGACCCGGCCCGCCACCCGAATGGCCGGACCGAGTTGTCCCGATTCGGCCGGGCAGTTCTCACGGGCTTCGGAAATCGGTCGATGTCCATCAAACCGCTGCCCCCACGGATCGAGGCCCAGAGCCTCTATTGCCTGGAGTTTTTCAAGACGGGCCTGTTCAAGACGATCGGGTTCAGACATCGTGCGGACTGCGGGTCAACGTGGTCAAAGAGAGATAGAAAGAAACGCTCGGCAGAGGGGCATCCGCTCGGCCGATTCATCGACCAGAAACAGACGCACTGCGACCCCGGGAGGTTCACCCCAAAGGACCGCAAACTATCTATCTTCACTGGGTATTGGTCAAGGGCAACACGGAAATCCCCGCCCACTCCCGCCACCGACAGCGTGGCAAATCGCAACCCACCGCACTTTACACAAACACCCCAGCCATCCAAGACTTACATGCGACTCGTCGTTCGGCTTGGTATGGGTCACTGCCGCTTCCTCTGAAAACGGGTCTCGACAACCGGCCGGTCACGGGCCCGATTCGCCGGCCAAAGTGCAGATTCCCACGTATTGCCGGGTCCTGGGCCGGGCAAGTGCACATTTCCAGGGCCATCACCCGCCCCAGCCCAGCCCGCAAAGTCTACTCAATCGTTAAAGTCAGCCAGGTTCGGCGGCCGATCCGATTAGGGATCAATGCTGCGTGGGCGCGTGACACGAATTGTTGGCAGCCAGTGCGATTCGGGAGTTACGACAGATGCCGAGGCACACGATCACCAGACCAGCACCCTGCGTGCTGTGGGGCGTCGTGGTTTGGGCCCTGTTGTGGATGCCTGTCCGTCTGCACGCCGGGGCCGAGGCACCTTCACGTCCGGACGAACCGGTCTCATCCGACCAGACGATGGCGAACGTCCAAACGCGTTTGCAGCAACTGGAACAGGAACAGGCCTAGATGTCGCAAGAGAACCGTCGGCTGGGCCAGCGAATCCAAGATCTGGTCGAAGAAAACCGTCGGCTGTCAAACCGCCCGCGGGTGGCGCACCTTCCTGCAGACGCCCCCGACGACGTCGGCAACGAAACCGACTCGGTCCCGGAAACCGAGATTTATCACCCCGCCCCGGCCGTGCCCCTCAACCCGTACCCCGACTGGCTGGGCAATTGGCCACCCAATTTTACGGCCGGTTATGACCATGGGTTCCTGATTCAGCCGACAAACCCCCACGAGCACCCCTTCTCGTTCAAATTTAACAACCAGACCCAATTGCGATACACCGGGTTCGCCCGCGACGTGGTGAGTTGGACCGACAACGCAGGCATCACATACCCAGTCAGCGATCGCAGCAACTTTGAGATTCCGCGCGGGCGGGCCATTTTCTCGGGTTATGCCTTCCTGCCCGATCTGACCTACAACCTGAACATCGACTACAACACGGTCACCAGCAACCCGATCAACTTTCGCGCCTACTGGCTGGCCTATCGATTCAATCGGGGACTCACGGTGTTCCTGGGTCAGAACAAAGTCCCGGGCACTCGCGAATGGCTGATCACCTCCACACAAGTGCTGGGCCCCGACCGCTCCATGGCCACCACGTTTTTCCGGCCCAGCCTCAGTCAGGGCATCTGGGCGACAGGCGAACCCCGCGACGGCCTGTTCTACCACTTCATGATTGCGAACGGATTCAACACGCTCGGCTCTAACCCCACTCAACTCGATTCGCACATGGCGGGGACGCTGTCGGTCTGGGCCGAACCGTGGGGTGCGTTCGGCACAGGGTATGGCGATTTTGAATCGCACGCCTCTCCGGCCCTGCGGTTGGGCACCAGCATCACGTACTCACCCGAGCAGGGACAACAAGGCAATCCCGACGCGGCCGAAAACGCCGCCATCCGACTGACCGACGGAACACTGCTCACCGAAACCGGCGCTTTAGCACCGGGCGTCACCCTCAATATCTACTACGTGGGTCTGGCCGCGTTTGACCTCGCGTTCAAGTACCGCGGGTTCAGCATGAGTGGCGAGTTCTTCTTGCGGGACCTGTTCGGTCTGCAGGGCAACGGTCCGTTACCACGAACGTCGATCTTCGATTACGGCGCCTTCGCTCAGACGGGCTATTACGTGATTCCGCAGACGTTTGAACTCTACGCCCGCACATCTCAGGTGACGGGCCCGTATGGCAGCGGCGCCGAATACGCCGGAGGTCTCAACTGGTTCTTTCTGCCCGACCGCCAGAACCTGCGCTACACACTCGATTGCGCCTGGCTCGACCAATGCCCGGCTGATCAGAACCGTACCGATTACCAGGCCGGCTACACGGGCCTGCTTGTCCGCTCACAGATTCAGTTCTTTTTCTGATGCACGCGACGGTCGCCCACCTGCGTGCAGCCTGCTTACGGGCGATCGCGCTGAGCGCCCCGCCTGGTGTTCAGTTCCCGATAATTTCGGCCAACCGGCGATCGAGAAAGGCGCCTTCAGTTTCGCCCGTTCCCGGGTCGAGAACAAAATCGCGGCGGACATGACAGAAGAAGGGGGCCGAGATGCGACGGCGACCGTCACCGTTCACCACTCGATGTACCGTGGAAGGCAATCGGTGTCCCTGCGCGCGGGCCAGCAACTCAAGTGCATCGCCGCAATTCACGATCAATTCATCGGGACCTCCCAGCACATCCGCCCAACCCGCCGCGGTACGAATCTGCAGGCCCGCTGCCGTCGCCGTGGGCAACAGCGTCAATAATCCCACATCTTGATGCTCATGCGAGCGGACCGCGTCGCGTGGTTCCTGTCCGGTCAGCGGATCGTAATGAATCAGGCGCCACAAACTGTCCCCTCCCGCCAGGCCGTCCGCGAGTTCAGGCACACCAATCAACGGTCCCAGGCTTGCCGCCAGGTCGTGCGCCACTCGATCGAACATCGAGAAACACTGCCGCAGCAGTTGTGAAAATCCGGGCAACAGACTTTCATCGGGCCACAGATTCGCATGCACCCCGTCTCCTTCGCGGCCTACGCTGAAATATCGTTTCTCATCCGGTTGCGATGCCCCTTGCGCTTTTTCGACCCGGCACGGCATGTATCCACGCTCGCCCTGCAATTCGGCCTTGCGCAGCTTGAGTAACTCGGTTTCGGGCAATTCAAAGAACCGCTCAGCCGCCCTGTAGACAGCACGCACGAGTTCAAAATCATACTCCCGCGGATTCCGCAGACGGACAAACCCCGTTTCCGCCAGGGCGCGATACAACCGCTGTCCGAGATCCCCGCGCGAACTGCCATCATCAAAATCGACTAGAGACACAGCGTTCAGCATGGTACAGAATTCCAAAACGATCGTGGGGGCGCCTGGTGGCAGTGAGTGTATGGAGCTCACCAGACGGGTGCAATTGGCGGTCATTCCACAGCATTTTTCGTCCAGACATCAATCGACATTGCCCACCCGCGGCGACGTGGTCAGTGCGAACTTGACAAGCGGGTCGGTGAACGTCTCAATACAATCACGCGATTGGCCCAGGCTGCGTTGGTCTGACCAGACAGGCTGGCCCCAGACAGGCAAACCGGAACGACACCGGGGGGTGCCTGGCACAACTGGTGCTGTCCTCGCGTCGGCAACTTGCCGTGTGTAGCGCGGGTGATTCCGCGCCGGCAATGTTACAGCAGACGGCGCCTCAATGCCGGCGAGTGAACGTTCGTGGCGACGCGTTGATCTTGTCCATTGATTTCCTCGATCATCAAGGTGACGACATGGAACCCAATACGCGACGTGAATTCCTGCAACAGGCCGGGTTAGGGGCGGCCGTCTGGGCCGCCGGCGCCACCACGGGTCAAACCAACGCTCAAGCCGCCGCCGGTGATCCGCTGACGCTCGCGGTGATCGGCCCTGGTGGTATGGGGATGAATCATACCCGACTCTTGTCCTCGCGCAAGGATGTCCGGATTGCATATGTCTGCGACGTCGACACGACGCGACTCGAAGCAGCGGGAAAAGAAGTTGCCACCCGTTCGGGAACGGCTCCCCAACTGGTCCGCGATATGCGACAGGTGTTCGACGACAAGTCCGTGGATGCCGTATTCATCGCCACCCCTGACCATTGGCATGCTCCGGCGGCGATCCTCGCGCTCGACGCCGGCAAACACGTGTATGTCGAAAAACCGTGCTGCCACAACATCCGCGAAGGCCGGGCGATGGTCGAAGCCGTTCGCCGATCGGGAAAACTGCTGCAGGTCGGTACGCAAAGCCGCAGCACGGCGGTCGTCCGGGAAGCCATCGAAAGAGTCCGCGCCGGAGAAATTGGCGAAGTCCTCATCGCCAAGGCTTGGAACAGCCAATTGCGACGTGCGATCGGTAAAACGCAGCCCACGGCACCTCCCCCTCAGCTCGATTTCGACACCTGGCTCGGCCCGGCCCAACCGGTGCCCTACCGCACCAACCTGCTGCATGGCGTGTGGCGCTGGTGGTACGACTTTGGCTGTGGCGACATCGGTAACGACGGCGTACACGACATCGACGTGGCGGCCTGGGGACTGGGAGTCGATACACACCCCTCCACCATCAGTTGCCTGGGTGGCAAGTATTTCTTCGACGACGATCAACAGTTTCCCGACACGCAATACGCCGTGTTTGAATACCCCATCGCCGGCCGCAATGCGAAAAAACAGTTCATCTTCGAACAACGCATCTGGTCGCCGTATGTGCAGGAAGGCTATGAAAACGGCGCTGCCTTGTACGGCACCAACGGCATGTTGATTATTGGACACACCGTCGGCTGGAAACTCTACGGCCCCCGCAACAAGCTGATCGCCGAGAAAACGGGAGAAGCCGACCTGCCCGCCCATCACCAGAATTTCTTCGACTGCATCCGAGGGACGCAGCAGCAGTTGAACGCCAGTATTCAGGTCGGATTCCTGTCAGCGTCACTGGTCCACCTGGCCAATATCGCCGCCCGCGTTGGTCGCGTGCTGAAATTCGACCCGCAGCGTGAACAGATCCTCGACGACGATGCGGCGAATCAATTGCTCGGCCGAAAATACCGCGAAGGGCATTGGGCGATTCCGCGTACGACGTAAATCACGTGCAACTATTCGACCGAAGCGGAACACGTAAACGGACATTGGGGACAAAATCGGTCCCCCGCGGTCGGCTGGTCGACCGATGGAAACACAGCGCTGGCCCAAGTGGGCCAGCGCTGTGAGTTTTTAAATTGCCAAATTC
>JAFEBR010000384.1 GCA_018242565.1 Planctomycetota bacterium
ACCACCACAACGATCACCGTAAACCGTTCATCTGGACGGCTACCGCCGAGGACATCCTCGCGAAAGTCCGACGCGCTCGGCAAGTTCTCGATAATGTGCAATCTGAGTAGGACACTACACTAGGCGATTGCCAGTACCAAAATGCCTTCAAACGTGACATGGGTGTGTTTCAAGTGCCGAATGGCCATTCGGCGGTCAAAGTCGGCTGCAAGTTCGGTCGTGTTGTGTCC
Organism: Planctomycetota bacterium; assembly: GCA_018242565.1. Taxonomy (GTDB): domain Bacteria; phylum Planctomycetota; class Planctomycetia; order Planctomycetales; family Planctomycetaceae; genus JACQFH01. The sequence goes on from JAFEBR010000384.1 coordinate 231, forward strand.
CGATTGTGGGCAGGAGTGCGTCTGCGTCGGCTACAAGATCGAAATCCCTGCGAAGAGCGCTCGCCGAGATTGGGTCGCGCTGCAACGGGATATTCGTCAGCGAAGGCACGCAGGCATCGATTTGTTGCGCAAGAAACGTGTTCGTGATCGACACCGGATTGAACGTCAAATTGTCGATCTTGAGTCGCTGCCGAAGAATAAGGATCGCGAGCAGATGTTGAGATGGCTTCGAAAATCGCTGGCAGAAATGCGTGATGAGTAGCCAGCAATCAGTCGCGCGGGGCTCAAGCCGTCAAGTTCGACGCGAGTAATCGGTTGTTCGGAAGTCACAGCGCTGGTTCGCCTTCCCGTCCACACACGCCGGTGGGTATCATGCCAGGCATGCATAATTCACGGAAGAAATCGGCCTGGTCGTTCTGGATGATCGTGGGGTTGCCGCTCTTGTACATCCTCAGCTTTGGGCCGGCCGCCCGAATTGCCGACCATTGGGACACCGCAATCCAGGTCGTCAGTGTCATTTATCGACCAGCCATCCGGCTCGCGTGCGCTTGCGGATGCAGAAAAGTCGTCTATTGGTACGGCATGGATGTCTGGGGCGCCGGGAAAATCGTCGACCACCGATTTGTCCAGGAGGCGCTGGTACGATGACCATTGTCGTGAGTTTACTAGCCGTCGCGTTCGCAGCCATATGCGTCTGGCTCGCCGTTCGGATCGTAAACCGGCGGGAGCGGTGGGCGAAATGGATGCTGGCCGTCATGGTCGGGCTGCCGACGCTATACGTCGCCAGCTTCGGGCCGGCGTGCTGGATTGCGAGCTACACAGACCAGTGCGTGTCCCTCAACTCAGGGTATCGTCCAATCGGCTGGCTACTGAGGAATGGTCCAACAGGCTTCTATATTGCACTCAGGGGCTATGGTTGCCTGGGTCTGAAATCCGGCTCATCGATCACTCTGTACTATGGGCCGCAACCAGATGGCGAGTGGTTGTGGGATTGAGGACCGATTGCCAGCAACACGATGTTGCGACAGTGGTAGTTTTTTTGGCGCCAATTCCCGTTTTCCGCGCACCCCGTCGCGGACCGACCCTGAATTTACAAATGACCCAACTACCCAGAAGGGCCGCGTTGGGATAATGTTCGGAAGTCATTTGTCAGGCTCGTCTGGCGAACTGCGCATGGCATGACGTGCTTCCCATTCCCGGTGTGCATCATGGAAGATCTGTTTCTCGGAAAACGAAGGCGAGGCATCTTTAATTCGTCGGACAACGCGGCCGTTGTACTCGCGAGCATAGTAGAATTCATACTCGGTTGGGCAGCAACCGTAGACGTAATTGACCTCGATTCCGTGGCGTTCACGAAATAAGCGAACGACGTTCTGTCGCCAAGGTTGAGCCTTTCCCCCAAATTTCAGGCGTAGAATGCCGGACGCGATATCGGCCTCCAAGGGAGGGCCACCCACCTGATAGGGACTTGTGGGCGATTTCGGAACGTCGGGAACGGGGGCGGTCTCAAGAATGGCTGGGCGTATCGGCCCGTGTCGGGGGAGCGGAGACCCTGAACGGCGGTGCGATATGCTGAGCCCGGCCGATTTCACAGAGGCGTAGGCCAAATAGAGCGTTGATCGCGCACGCCGGTAGAGCGCTGACCGAAGGCTGCGATCGACTTTCGGTGACTTGCGAGAATCAGGAGTTGTCGATCGTGGCCGCTGTCGTGGCTGGGGCCCGCCGTGGCACAGTCACCGCCGACTTAGACCGGCGGTTGCCGGCCCGGTGCGGATCCCGGGCTGAAGATGTCCCGGCTGTGGTTGAGTCCGGGCGTGCGGCCGCCTGGCTTTTGGGCCTCGTTCGTCAGCGACTCGGGTTTCCCCGCGGCGCGGCGGAATTTGCGCCGGAAATCGTGAATCAGCTTGAACCAGCCCTCTCCGCCAAGGGACAATCGTGCCAGAATCGGTGCCAGTTCCAGGCAAGGCCATCCACCCGACGGGGGTGACGCCGGCAACAAGCCTTCACAAACACTTCAAGACTTCCAACCCTACAGGTCCCTCGATCCCGGGTCGATGGCCCCCCTGCCCTGTCTTGTCATCGCGATCACGGCGAACGCTGTTACGCCAACCCAAGTTCATCTGTGTTCATCCGTGTTGATCCGTGGCTCAACTTCCTGAAACGGCTGGACGTGGATCAAGCGGAAACCCTCGGAATGTGGATCTTGACGCGTTGTATTTGAATGAGCCACAGATGAACGCAGATGAACACGGATTCCTGCGGGGACGATTCGATTGGGGCAGGGCCAGCCGGCTATCGATTCTGTTTTGACCGTTCCCTGTGGTAGCCAATCGTCGCGTCCCAGATTTTGACGGAGCCGTCGAGGCTCGCCGATGCCAACCGCTGGCCGTCAGCGTTCCACGCCGCGTTGTAAACGGCGCCACTATGTTCGGTCAGGCTGAGTGTCAACCGACCGCTGGCCACTTCCCAGAGCTTGACCGTATTGTCACTGCTGCCGGAGGCCAGCCGCTCGCCGTCGGGGCTCCAGGAGACCGACCAGACGTGACCCGTATGGGCGGGGATGGTGAACAGGTGACTTCCCGTCTCGGCGTCCCAGATCCTGATGGTTTTGTCGACGCCGCCCGAGGCCAATTTGGTCCCGTCCGGTTTCCAGGCAACCGCAAGGACCGTTCCCGCATGGCCGCGCAGCGTTTGTAACTCGCGCCCGCTGGCCGCATCCCAGATCCTTAACGAATTGTCCTGGCTGGCCGTGGCCAGCCGTTTGCCATCGGGACTCCAGCGCACCTCATACACGCGCTTCTGATGTTCGTTATTAGAGCGCTGCAGCGTTCCGCTGTCTGCGTCCCAAATCTCGACCTTGCCAGTACTGGTCGAAACGGCCAGCCGCGTTCCATCGGGGCTCCAGGAAACGTCTTCCACGATGTTATTGTAATTGACTCCCGAATTCGGGGGGCCACGCAGGGTGTGGATCGCCTCCCCGCTCGAAGCATCCCAGACCTTGACTGTCCCATCCTGGCTGGCTGAAGCCAGTTGTTTTCCGCCAGGGCTCCAAGTGACACTCGTGACAACATTGGTGTGTCCGCGCAGGCTGAGCCGTTCTTCTGTTGTAACAACATCCCAGACCTTGATGGTGTGCTGCACGCTGCCCGACGCCAGCCGCATGCCGTCCGGGCTCCAACACGCCACCGCCGTGGAATTCTCGGGCCCGCGCACCGTCGGCGTATCGTACCTGGCTGTGGCGTCCCAAATCTTGACCGTATTGTCAGAGCTCGCCGAGGCCAATCGCGCAGAGTCCGGGCTCCAACAGACCGCGAGCACCTCATCGGCATGGCCACGCAGAGTTTGCAATTCGCTCCCCGTGGCGGGTTCCCAAATCTTGATCGTACTGTCGAGACTCGCGGAAGCCAGCCGCCTTCCATCCGGGCTCCAGCCGACCGACACGACATAGGTCAGGTGTCCGCTGAGGGTCTGGGTCAGGTTTCCAGTCTTTACGTCCCAGACTTTGACCTTGGCGTCCCAGCCCGCCGATGCCACCTGGCTTCCGTCGGGGCTCCAGCAGACCGAGGTGACCCTGGCGCCGGCGTGTTCACCGAGGCTTTGGATGACTCCTCCCGTGGTCACATCCAGGATTTTGACATCCAGCCCCGCCGACGCCAGCCGACTGCCGTCAGGGCTCCAGGACACCGAGTAATTCCACCGATTTGTACTCATGCTCTGCAACGGCTTGCCTGTTGCCGCATCCCAGACCGTGATGTGGCCATCGATGGCTGCCGAGGCCAGTTGGGCACCATTCGGACTCCAGTGCAAAGTGTGCACCTCCGAAGAGCGCTGTCGGGGTTGGCCTGCGCTCAGTTCGCATAATGTCTCCCCCGTTCTCAGATTCCAAATCTTGACGGTGCCGTCGAAAGAGGACGTGGCTAATCTGAGCGCGTCTGGACTCCAGGAGACCACGGTGACGATATCTCTGTGACCGCGCAGAGTCAGCCGCTCTTCCGCCGTGACAGCGTCCCAGATTTTCACGACACCGGGCACGACACCGGGATGAATCTTGTCATCAAATATCTGGTTTCCGCCGTCACTGGTCGCCACCAGCAGTCCATTCGGACTCCAGGCGACTGCCGCGGCACCGTTGGTGTGACCACCCAGGGTCGATAAATCTTTCTGGCACAGCGATTCGAAGTAATACCACTCCCAGCCCCGCAGATCCGAGTGGGAACCGTCGGGGCCCCATTTCTTCAGCAACTGTTGCACGCGGCCGATCCCGCTCGGTTCCACCGCCGCCTGTCCAGCCAGATTCATGTTAGCGAAATACAAATTTTCGCGAATGGTCTCGGCTCGCTGCTCGGCGAGTTGGCGTTGGTTCTCGGCGTCCCGCCGCGCGTCCTCGGCCTTTTCGCGGGCTGCGACTTCCATTTGACGTTGTTCATCCATTTCTCTGGCGTGCCGCCGCTGTGCATCAGCCTCGACCGCGATCCGGTCCGCATCCTGCTGCAACAGGTACAGCCACCCGCTGCTGACCACGCCCACCAGCAATAACATCGACGTCGCCAGGGCGAGACTCGTCCGGCGACGTTTGCGTTCCTCTTGAGCCCGTGCGAATTCGGATTCCGCTCGTCGTGACTCGGCTTCGGCCTGCTTCGCTTGCGCATCGGCCCGCGCCATTTGAGCGGCGCGTTCCAGTTCCGTTTCACGCAACTTCGTTTCCACCGATTCGACGTACGTGGTGACTCGCTCGGCCAGCACTCCCGCGTCGCGCGGCCGCTCCTTGGGTTCCAGTGCCAGGCAGTTCTTCGTTAAGGCGATCAGCTCGGGATCGGCCCCGCAGGCGTCGAGCCGTGTCAAACAGGCCGACAGCTTGCCGCGGCTGGCCATCCGGTAGACCTGTGTCCCGTCGCCACCCACATACGGCGGCTTGCCCGTCAAGATCTCGCACAAAATTGCCCCCAGCCCAAAGACGTCGGCCCGCTCGTCCATCTGGTCGATCTCTCCCAGCGCCTGCTCCGGCGGCATATAGGCCGGGGTGCCCATGACGCTCCCCATCTGCGTCTGGGAGCCAACCGTTCCGACAACTCCCGGCGCGTCACTATCAACCTTGCTCCGCAGCGTTTGGATGATGCTCTGGCTTTGGAGTTTGTCATGAGCTTTCTTTTCGTCGGCAATTCCGCCAGCCGACAGAACCTTGGCCAGCCCCCAGTCCATCACCTGCACCTCGCCGAACGCCCCCACCATGATGTTGGCTGGCTTGAGATCGCGATGGATCACCCCCCGCGAGTGCGCATACGCCATCGTCTGGCAGACCTGCTCGAAGATGCCCAGAAACCGACCACGATCTTCGCTCGGGACCTGCCGCGATTCGAGCAGCTTCGAGAGCGTTTCCCCTTTCACCAGCTTCATGCTGAAGAACGGCCGCCGATCCTGGAACTGTCCAAGTTCGTACACCGGAGCAATCCCCGGATGCTGTAATTGTCCGCCGATCTGAGCTTCCTCGATGAATCGCTGAATGACGTCCGGTTTGTCCTTGTGCTGATCCAGCAACACTTTGATCGCCAGATCGCGTCCTAAATCGGTGTCGCGCCCTTTGATGATCGCCCCCATCCCGCCTCGGGCGATTTCCCCCTGCAGTTGATACCGGCTGTCGGCGGTGGAGCGCGGCATCTCGGGAGACTGCGGGCGGGTGACCGGCTCGGGCCCCGCGGTTGCCGATTCGCGGAGCGCGACACGGGGAGGAAAGACCGTTCTTTCCAACGACTTCAGCACGCTGTGCCCCGAATTCCCCAGCACCAGGGCCTGCTCGGGGCCAAAAGTCGGGGCCAGCCCGGCTTCCAGCGCCGCCGCCAATTGTTCATCACGGGGCTCCGTCATCCAGGTCGCTCCCAGCGCGGTGGCGGGTTGCTCCAGGTATCGCGACCCAGCGGTATGTGCCGCCAGCAGTTTTTCCACGCGCTGGCGAACCGGGCCATCGGCGCCGCACGCCAGATCGAGGTATTCTCGCCGTTGGCTCGCGTCGGCGATCCCTCGGGCCGTATTAAAAATCGTCGCTTCGCTGGGTCTTTCAACAGTCATGTTTCGTTCCTGACAGGTTGATGGCCTCGCCTCCAGAAATCAGTGCGAAATCGGTTCACAAAACACCCAACGATTTCTCAAAGATTTGGAAACTGCCCGGTTTCAGGCGTTCTCCGACAATTCCACGCACAACCACGCCTTGGCGTAAGCCCAGTCATTGTCAGCCGTTGAGAGCGAAATCCCCAGAACGCGCGCTGCTTCTTCCAGGGTGAACCCGGCGAAGAAGCGCAGGCGGACCAATTCCGCCCGACGGCGATCCTGGGATTCCAGTTTTTGGAGCGCTTCGTCAATTTCCATGACGTCGGCCGTCTGACCCTGCACCTCGATCGCGGCTGCGGAGTATTCGATTCGTTGATGGTCGCCGCCGGCTTTCAGGCTCTTTTTGCGCCGCGCGTTCTCCACCAAAATCCGTTGCATGGCACGGGCTGCCGCGCCGAAAAAGTGAGCGCGCCCATTCCAGCGAATTTCTGCCTCCGTTCCCACGAGGCGCATCCACGCTTCGTGGACCAGTGCTGTCGCTTGCAACGTCTGACCGGGCTGCTCATGGGCGAGCTTATCGGCTGCTAACTTGCGCAATTCTCGGTACACCAACGGCAACAATTTGTCGGCCGAATTCGGATCACCTGCTTCGAGCGACTGGAGTAGCAGCGTCAGATCGTTCATGAACGGCATTGTAGCACGGCACGATCGCGATTGTGCAGACCCCTATGCCCACAGGCGCGCATCGGCCACATTGACCTCGTTCGTTAATGATCGGCAAATCGTCGGCAGCAGCATGGACACTCCCCATCAAACTCATTGATCATTGCTCTGAACTCCGATGGCTGCGGGAGTTTCCTAATTGCCTTGAACGCGATGGGCGTCGTGACGATATGTGACTGCGGCAGTGGTGCCGGTGAAATCTGGGACATCGCGCCCGGCGCATGGCGACTGAACCTCGAAGCCTATGCCGCGACGGCACTCCGGTTCACAACCGACGGCCACACGCTGATTTCGGCCGATCCGGGGGGCACGGTGAAGCTGTGGCACTCATTGAAGGGAGATTCGCACGATAGCGCACTCTGGTCTTCCACGGGTTGAACCGCAGTTTTGGACCGCCGGACCTGGTTGCGGCTACCACGTCAACAAACGCCAATTCAGCAGATTCCAGTAACAGAGCAACCAACACGCCAGCGCCTCGGCAAACACAACGTATGATTGCTGGATCAGCCGAATGGGAGACCATTTTCGCCGATACCAAGCCAGCGCGACGCCGATGCAGTGGAGCAGTGAGACTCCTGCGATCAACCACGGCAGCCCTAAAGCGATTCCCAACGCACGCGAAGGCCCGAATCCCAGGTCACGGGGTTCGTTCACGAAGATGATCCAAACAAGTGCAAGCCCCGTAGAAATCTGGGCTGCGATCGACAGATAAGCGGTCGCCAACGTCCAGGCTGGCCGGACTGACTGGATTCGCGCGGGTCTGAACTTTCGCCGCACAATCAGTTCGACGCCTTCAACCAATAAGATCAGGTAGGCCATGGCCACACACAACAGCATCACGAGATGTGCTCGAGGAGTTTCCCACCAGGCAAGTCGTTCAAACGCAACGTCGCCACGAAACAGGTGTGTTACGCGGTCGCCCTCTTCACGAAATGCCACGCGGTTCAGCCCATCGCGTTGGTGAAAAACGCCGTTCGATCGCGGCTGAAACTGAATCCCATCGATAATCAAATCGTCGCCGGCTATCGAAACCTCGATTTGCGGCATGAATTTCGACAACACGCACAGTTTCTCAAACGACGTATGCGAATGTCTCGTCGTGCGGAATACGCCGGCGAATCGTTGCAGGGCGGGTGCGGTGGGCACAGCCGAATCGACATCCAACTCGCCGAGCCGCCGCGCAAAGAATTCCAGGACGACCGTCGTAGTGATCATCTCGGGAAGCTTGCCGTTGCAGTTAGCGCTGGCAAATACGCCGAATCGATGCTCGGGAACCAGAAGCAGCGAAGAATTGAATCCGAGTGTTTCGCCCGTATGTCCGACGCACGACACGGATCCGATCTTCTCTTCGCAGAAGCCGTAGCCACGTCCCGGCATGAGAGGGTGATTCCGCAATCGAATTGTTTGCATCGACGCGGTTGTCGAATCAGCCAGGATCCGATTTTCGCGCTGACCGCCGCCCAAGTGCGCCAGCATGAACAAAGCCATATCACGGGCAGATGTGCGGAGTCCGCCAGCGGGAACCAATCTGGCATATTCGATGGGAAGCCTCTCGAATCGCCCGTCCACGGATTTGTAACCCACGGCCATTCCCGGTTCATCCGCATGTAGGGGTTCGAACGTAGAGCCCATCATCCCGAGCGGCCGGAAGACCTGCTCTTCGACATATCGTGCGAAGGGAATTCCGGAGACGTCTTCCACGATTTGCCCCAGCAATCCGTACGCGTAATTCGAATACGAGATGATACTGCCAGGCGGATAAACGCGCTCCGGGCGACAGTGGTTTAGATGATCGCTCAACCGCGGTATGTCGCCCAGGGTACGAGCTGCCGTCCCCACATTGCGATCCTCAAAACCCGCCGAGTGCAGGAGCAGATGACTGACCGTGATGGGTGTGCCGAATGCGGGTGAGATCTTAACACTCTTCAAGTAGCTTCCGGCATCCTCATCGACGTTGATTCGCCCCTGTTCGACCAACTGCATGATCGCCGTGGCCGTGACGAGTTTCGAAATTGATGCCACGGCAAACCGATCGTCAACCGGATGCGCCAGTCGGTTGTGATCCTGGTCGCTCCTGCCATACCCCTTGACAATAAAGCGGTCTTCGCAAACCACGGCGATGATGATTCCCGGATACTCCATGCGCGTCATCTCGCGCGGCACGATCTGGTCAAGAACGGAAGCGACCTGGTCGATGAGGGGCACGACTGGTTTTGGTTCGTCGCCACTCAGTGCCACCACCGGCCACCCCACCAGAAGCATCGCCAATCCAAGTCCGATGCCGAGTGACGACACGGTGGGATGTTGCCGGTTTGATAATTTCCCTGGCATTTGGAATGTCATCCGGGCCTTCTTGAGGAGCCGTTCACGATGGTCTTCCGCGTCGACTCGCGTGGGAATAGATCTGCGCGAAAGCATTCTTGTGTGGAATCACCGTATTTGAATCCGTCGCAACAGTGAACGCAAGATTGAGCCATTTGCGTTACAATCGCGGAAACGGCAGACATTCCAGACGCTCAACCAGACGAACTTCCTGAGTCGATGCAATTTGCGACGACGCATTGGAATCTGGTGTTGTCCGCCGGTCGACGAGGGACGGTCGAATCCGATTCCGCCCTGGAACGGCTCGGCAAATCGTACGGGCCTCCGCTGTACGCCTATGTCGGCCGCGGGGTGCCGGACATCCATGAGGCCCAGGACCTGACGCAGGCGTTCTGCGGCTGTCTGCTCGATCGAGACTACCTGGCCGACGCCGACCCTGGGCGTGGACGGTTTCGAGCGTTCCTGCTAACCGCCTTCAAACATTTTCTGTCGAAGGAATGGAAGAAAGCCAAGGCGATAAAACGTGGCGGAGGACGCCGTCGTATCGCCTTCGATTTCGTATGGCAGGAGACGTTGGAAACGGCGGACCAACTGACTTTGGAAAAGCTTTACGAGCGACAATGGGCCATCACGCTGCTGCGGCGGCGCCGCAGAGAGCAGGAGAGCAGATTTGCAACTACTGGATTGGACCGGCCGGCAATTGGGCCGCGGCAAGACAGGCCGCATCCCGGCGACTATCAGGCCGATTCTGCCACGTCTGCGACTTGATCGCCAGGTCGGGCGTGATCTGATGCAGCATTTTGGTCGGCGGTTCTTCGTAGTGGCCGGAGCGCCCGCGACTGTTGACGACGCCACCAGTCGGGTGAATCAGGACCGCGATCACGTTCCGTCGGTCACTCGACAGATGGATCAAGACGTGGGCAGTCGCACGAATTCGAGTGTGGAGCCACGTCTCGGCGTAACGGTCCGGTTGCGTCCCCTCGTGCCTTCTCTCTCTCCTGCTGGTTGCCAACCTGCAGTGTTTCCCGCTGGTCTGCGCCGGCTGTTGCCGCGAGAATGATCCCCGCATGCCGTCTGATGTCTGCGTGATTTCCGAGTTTGCGCGCGAATCCCGCGAAGACACGTCGCAGCGGCGCAGGCGTATGTTAACGGGCCAACCCCGGCACAATTCCTGTGCGATCAATCCCCTTGAATGCCGAGTTTCGTCCACGCACGCTGAATCGGATATCATGTAAAAGTGGTGTGTCCCCATCTTCACTGTTCGTCGCTTGAAGCCACTGCGTCGGCTTCGATGAGGATGTCGTTCGGGCCAGCGTGAATTATCGTTCGAAGCGGGGATTTTCTGCTGTCGAAGTAGGCTCCCCGCAGTCGATCGTGCTTGACCAGGTTTTCATCGGTGCATCCGTCGAGCGGGTTCGCCGCGTCGCACCAGAACAGGGTCACCACGTAGTTTCCCACGGGAGCGCCGTCGCCGGTTTTGTAGGTCATCAACCGAAACGATCCATCCGCATCGGTAAGCCCCACCGAACGGGAGACAACGTGGGGGTCGACCGGATGGAGAACCACGTTGGCTCCGGCGGCCGGCTTGCCGCCAATCAGCAGCCGGCCCTGGACGGGCACGACGGAAGGCCGATTGCGGCCGTCACAACCGGCAGCGCCGATCGCGACGATCACGCACAACGATCTGAACCAGTCAATCGACGGCCGCATCCAGGATCTTTCATTGGGAGGACAAAGTTCGTTCGGATCATCGGGCGGAGTTGGAACGCAACACGCGAGGCGAAAGCCGCTCGTGACGATCAGTCCAGCAGAAAGGGCTCCAGTTCGTTGTCGCCGTCTTCGATCGTGACCGTCCAGCGGCTGTTCTCCGGATCGCTGTACTTTCCCTGGAAGTCGTCGACTTCGATTTCGAGTCCATTATGTTCGGGGTCACTGTCGATTCGCGGTTTCGTGAAAGTGACGATGTATTCGCCCGGGGGAGCACCGTTTCCGGGCGCACCAGTTCCCAGAGTGAATTCGCCCGAGGGGCCGGTTTCTCCGACGACGCCCCACTCGATTTTCCCCATGTCGAACAGCGGATACATTCTCACGCGAATGCCCGCCGCCGGCTCTCCCTTCAGGAGCACTTTTCCGGAGACTGGCACCGTCGTGGGAGGCGAGACTCGCTGACTGCATCCGGGACATAGGCCGACAATCAGAATCAACAGCAGGGAACTCAACCAGATCTGAGAGCGCATGCGGTCCAATCGATTAGAGGAAAAGGACAGTTGTCGCCAACTCGGACAAAAGGCTCTGAGTGCACAAGAAGGCCGGCGCGACACTGGCAGACGCGCCGGCCAGGAATCCGGTTCAGGGGATCTCGGCGGCTTCGCCTCCGGCCCGACTGCCCAGCGCTTTGTAGACTTGCATGCTGATCGACTGACCGAGGAACCGGACGGTTCCGTCGCAGAACAGGAAATTGCATCCGCCGGTGTGAGTACTGCGGAACGAATATAGGGGACTGGTGTAAACCACAGGTTGCAGCGAACTATAATTACCGACCAGCGCGCGGGTGTAATACGGTCCGCTGGTCGTGTTCATCGGGACGTTCATCGTGCCTTCACTGAAGTAGTCCCCGTCGTCGGCTGCCCATGACGTCAGCCCAGAGGACGGAACCGGCGGTGCCACGGGGGATTTATTCACCATGCTGGTGCTGAAGCCCTGAAGGTTGTGATGCGATTCTCCCACGGCGATCGTGTTCGAAAGTCCATC
>JAFEBR010000385.1 GCA_018242565.1 Planctomycetota bacterium
CCGGCGAGGCTGCATCTGCTGTGCCGCATCAAGACTGGCCAGACCCCGGTCCAGGTGATACGTCAGCTTGAGACGGATCACCGGACCTTGGGGTCTGTTGGCCAGATGACTATTGCTCGCACTCGGCTGCTGGCAGATCCTCGGGACGGTAAGCTTGCGTGGCAGCGGTTTGCAGTCGCGCGATGGCGCGGACTTCGAGTTGACGCACGCGTTCTTTGCTGATGCCCAATTGACCGGCGATCGCCTGGAGCGTCTGGGGGCCTGTTTCCAGGTCTGTTCCGAGTCGCATGGCGAGAATCGTCTGTTCCCGCGGCGTCAGTTCCTGCTGCATCAGCACCAGCAGGTGTTGCCAGCGGTCAAAAACCTCGCCCTGGTGGTCGGTCACGTCATGTTCGTCGGGCGTCGCGCTGAGCCAATCATCGACACCGGAAGCGGTTCGTTTGGCCAACTCACGACGACGGCGCGAGTGCCGATACAGATCCCTTTGAATCACGTGCGTGGCATAGGTGCTGAAGCGGAATCCGCGGGAGAAATCGAACTTTTCGATCGCATTCAACAGGGCCAGGTTGCCATCGCTGACAATATCATCGAACGCATAGTACGGATCGGCCAGTCGCCGCGCGATCGACACGACCAGTCGCAGATTCGATTCGGCCAGAAGATTCCGGACCGACAGGGCCTGCTGCAGCAAGGACTCAACTTCCTCGATCCGTTTTCGATCGGGCCGATCGGGATTCAGTTTCGAGCGCTTGGTGTTCGCCAGAAACTTCAGGTAGTTCATCCGTCGAAACAGTTCGGTTTCGCCCGTTGCCGTCAGCAACGGTGTGGCATACAGGGCCGCGAAATACGCGGGAATCCCGTCTGGAACCCGAGCACTGCGTTTCGAGGTTTCGGGTGCTGCCGATTCCGTGATCTTGAACTTGCCCGAATCGCCAGCCTTTAGGAATTCTGGATTGTGGATGAAGCCAATTTCCTGATCGATCAAGGCCTTGGCTCGGGCCCGCAGATCGGTCGTGCGGGAGGGATTTTTCGATCCCGCCAAACCGTCAGCCAATGGTTCCGCCACAGCCTGATCGCGTTCCGCGGCGAGCAACCCGATGCTGCCTCGCGGGGTCACGGGGGAAGGATTCAAAAGCTGGCTCATGGTGAGGTCTCCGCAGTGGTGTGCCAGTATTGGATGCGAGTTATCGGGCGAATGCATCGCCCTTACGATTAAATCGCAATTGAGCCGAACATACAACAGAAAAAACGTTCAAAACGTTCATTTTTTTCTGGATGGTTGCAAGTCGGTTTAAGGATGTGGTTTGCGTAAAATATTGAAATATAGAACGTTGCGAACTATAATCGGGGCGTCTTCCCGTCGCGTTCTGCTCCTCAGGATTCGTTCAAAACATTCTCTTCAGGTATCCGATGGCCAAGGTGAACTATTCTCCGAAACAAGTGGCACGTGCCATTGGGGTCAGCGAATCCTCGTGTAAGCGCTGGTGTGATCTGGGGGTGATTCCCACCGTCAAGACGCCGGGTGGGCATCGACGGGTGACTTTGGACGGCATTTTGGAATTTGCCCGCTCGACCCAGCGTGACGTGGTCAACCCCGAGTTGCTTGGTCTGCCAGCCAACTGCGGTAAGTCCGAACGCTCGACGACCCGGGTACGAGATCAGCTATTCGAATGCCTGCTGAAGGGGGATGAACACGTCTGCCGGCAATTGCTGTTTGACCAATGGATCGAGGGGGTCGACATGGCGACGATCGGCGATCAACTGATCGGTCCGGTCTTCGTCATGATTGGTGAAAAGTGGGCCTGCCGTGAAGCCGAGGTCTATCAGGAGCCTCGTGCCTGCGAAGTCATGTTGCGGGTGCTCCACGAACTGCACAATCACATTCAGAGTAGCG
>JAFEBR010000386.1 GCA_018242565.1 Planctomycetota bacterium
GGGATTACTCCCCAACAGCGCCGACGGAACTACATGCGTATCGAGCAATTCACATGGTGAACTCCTTTCAGTTCACTAAATCAATCTGGCTTTACTTGGCGCACCGAAATACACGAACCACACGAAAACGAAAACAGGACAAAAGGGTTCGCCAAAGTTTCGATTGCGACTTGGAAAAGACGCGCTGGCCGTAACCCCTTTTTTTCGTGTACTTCGTGTATTTAGTGGTTCCGTCTTTTCCGTCCCGGGGGGTCCACCCTTCCAACGACCTGTGGTTGAACCCGTCAATTTGACGAGGCTCCTTACGTCCAGCGCCCCAAATCGTTTAGACTTCAGCGGTGGGCGGCCGGCGCCCGACAAAAGACATCGTAGACCTGTGGGGCGCTGAGTCGATGGCGGGTCGCTTGAAGTGGAATTTGCGCTGGCGGTTATCGCTGCTGTGGTTTCTGGAATGGGGAATCACCGGGACGGTCATGACCTACATGCCCGTCTACCTGGAATCGATTCAGATCTCCAAGACCCAGCAGTCGCATCTGTACGCCGTCATGGCCATTGGGCTGTGGGTGGCGCCCTTCGTTGTCGGGCAGGTCGCCGACCGATACCTCGCCATGGAAAAGCTGCTGGCCGTCAGCCATTTTGTAGGCGGTCTCACGCTGTATTTCCTGGCGCAGGCGATGGAACTCTACGATGAGACACAGGCCAATTTTCAATCGCTGATCTGGCTCGTGGGCCTCTTCGCGGTTGCGTACATGCCCACCGTGCCCTTGGTGAGTGCCATGTGTTTCAGGCACTTAACCGATCCCGACGGACAATTCGGTAAGGTGCGGGTGTGGGGGACCGTGGGCTGGATGATTGGCGGTGTCATGCTCTCGTTCTGGCTCGAGCAGGACCTGGTCTTGCAGTGGTTGGGGGTGAATCATCCCAACTGGCGGGCAGCGACGTTTCTGCCCGAACTGTTTGAAAAACTCCCCCGGCCGCGCAATTCCGACTGTTTCCGCATCGGCGCGATTCTGTCGTTTGCGCTCAGCAGTTTCTGCATTTTTCTACCCCACACTCCCCCGGCCAAAAAGCCCCAGGGGCAGGTCGCGCCGCTGGCTGTGCTGGCGATGTTCAAAGACCCGACCGTGGCGTTGTTCATCGGCATCAGTTGCCTGCTGACGATTCTGGTGGTGCCGTTGTACAACCTGGCGGTTCCACCGATGCTGACCGACCGTGGCGTCTCGGCGAACTGGGTGCCGGTCGTGATGCTGATCGGACAGATCTCAGAATTTCCGTCGTTGCTGCTGCTCGCCCTGATGCTCAGGCGATTGGGTCCGAAAGCTGTGTTTGCCTTGGGCATCGTGGCCTGGATCGTGCGTTACCTGATCTTTGCCAGCCAGGCCCCCTGGTCGTTTGTGGTGCTGGCGCTGTCGTTGCACGGGGTCTGTCACGTGTTTCTGGCCATCGTGGCCCAGATGTACCTCGACGCCCAGTGCAGCAAAGACCTGCGCGCCACGGCACAGAACCTGTTGATGTTCATTACTCTGGGGATTGGAATGCCCCTGGGCACGCTGCTGGCCGGCTGGTTACGAGAATCATTTCACGAGACTCCCTGGAAACTGTTTGGAGTCCCGGCTCTGGCCGCGGTACTGGTGCTGATTGTGTTCTGGTTCACGATCCGATTTCCGGCGACCTTGCGTCAGCCCGCCTCGGCGGAACCCGCAGCACCAGAACCCACGCCCAGTCCTCCCGCCTCGACGGGGGTGGCGACAGAAACAACATGAATCGGCAGACGCTGTTCAGAGCAGAAACGCGAACACTTTACTCCTCGACCTCGAGATGAGACGGCCGGAGCGGCGAGGGAAGCACCGAATCGGCTCAGGGGAGCAATCGAACGGGAGCGATCCGGTTCACGGTGATCAGATCGGTCTGCAGTTCGGGGCGGGGGACGCGGGGTCCACTCACGCCGGCGGCCTGGCCGATCCAGCGCTCCAGGTCAATTCCCGGTGCGGGCACCAGATAGGCCAGAATCTTCCCCGATTGATTGACCAGTACGTATCGGGGCGTCCCGCGGGCTGCGGCGGCGCGCTGTACGATGCCGGCCCCGTCGTACTTTGGCTTGCGGGCGCTGATCAGCCGGGCTTCCTGTTGTTTCTGCAACTCGGCCAGCTCGGCGTCACGTCGCGAAGTCTCGTCACGAATCTGGGCAATTTGCTGTTCTTCGGCCTGGACCTGGCGATAGTTGGCAATGCGGTCGAGGCGGGTATCGATCATTCTCTGCAGGTTGGTGCCGTCGGCGTCAGCCCGCAGTCCGATGTAGTCGCGTTCGAGGTCGTCGAAATTCCAGGTGAGCGCATCTTTGTCGAGAATCGAACGGAACCGGACATCCAGCCGGTCGAGTTCGTCGAACAGATCGTCTTGGTTCTTCTGGGGGGGAGCCGACTTCCGTTCGGGTTTGCCTCCCTTGCGGACGAGGGGACGGTTTTCGCGGGCTGTTTCCGGAGGAGCACCATAACCATCATCGCCACCCGCATATTCGCGAACCGGTGCGTCCATGTGGGGCGCTTCGAACGACGGGGCATCTCCCTCGGCACGAGGCGTGCTTTTCGACCCGCGGCGTTTCGGCGCTTCGCTCTCTGACGAGACGAAGGGGTCGCTGCCTGCCGTGCGATCTCCCCGTTGCAGGGGTGCGACGGCCTGACCGGGGATCCAGCGCCATTCATTGCGCGGCGGTTCGATGCGATACCACAGCTCGGCCGAGCCGTTCCCTGACTCAGGGAACAGCATTTTTTCGCCCAGAATGCGGACTTCGTCGTTTTCCGAAAGAGTCCGCTGGAAGACGTCGCGGACGTCGCTTTCAAAGCTGCCCACGCGTACGGCGACCCCGTTGGAGGTGATGACCCCCTGGTCGCCTGACACCTTCCGAACATGTTTGCCGGGCACCCAACTGAAACTGCCGGGGGGCGGCGTAATCATGAACCAGCCCCCGGGATCTTCGCGTTGCACGGTGACTTTGTCGCCGCGGCGGAGTTTCCCTGTGGGGTAGTACTTGCTGCTGCCGGCCCCGCTGCGCACGTACACCTCTTCGGCTTCGACCGTGGCTTCGTACGGAGTCTTGCGCTTCGAAGCGGCCTGTAAAGGCGCGGCGATCGCGAGAGCCGTCAATGCCAGTAGGAATACACGCATGGGTCGAAAACCCGGAGGGATATCCGTGTCGTGAAGGGAACGAGGCAGAAGTGAGAGAAGAGTGTGAGGCAGCTATCTATCGAAATTGGGAAAATCACTCAAGCCCAGATTTTTCGGGGCGAAAAGCCAAAGTTCCCGGCCCCCGCCGCCCGACACGACGCTTTCCGAATGCCGGGTGTCCGGGGGCGTCGTATGCAGACCCGATTATGGATGCTCAGCGACGCACCAAGCACTATGATCATCCCTCGACGAGGTTCCAGGCTCCGCGTGTTTGGGCGGCGCGAGTGCCTGGATCCCTCAGGACATTTCGATCACCGTTTTTTAAAAGGTGGAGACTGAATGTTTGGAAATACTGATGCGAAGTTCGTGGTTCGCAGCCCTCGAGGAGTATCGGTCGGTGTCGGACCGCTACGGGTCGGCCGGTGGCTGTCGGCTTTGGCCGTGGCACTGGTTCTGCAGGCCAGTGCCAGTCAAGCCGGTGTAGTGACTTACTCGGCGTCCGATGCGGGGGCCGGGCCCAGTTCGCCCAGGCCGAATTCAAACGCGATGGCGTCCACGTTCGATACGGCGGCGGGGGCCCTGGGTACCGTCCACGTGATCACGTTCGAGTCGGCACCGGTGGGTGCCTTTTCGAGCCTGACACCCGCGACCGGCGTGACGATGACCGGTGCGGACGGTAGTGGTGGGAATCAGACGATTCGCGATACTCCGGCCGGGCTGGGGACTTCGGGGGATCCGTATTCCATTCACGGATACAACACGACCTCGGGTGGCTCGCATTTTGTGTATGTCCACGGGGGCACTCTGACCTTCGCATTCGTCGGAGGGGTACAGGCGTTTGGGGCTTATATTTCGGGGATTCAGTTTTCCGGTGAGACGATTACGTTTGACGATGGCTCGAGCCAGTCCGTGGCGATTCCGGCCTTGGGCACGGCTGACGGCGGGATTGCTTTTGTCGGCTTCACCGATGCTGGGAAATCGATCACCAGCATTACCATCAACGCCACAGGTGTGCCGGGTGGCTCAGATTTCATCAGCATCGACGACGTGCGCTATGTGTCGAGCACCGTGGTGCCCGAAGCGGCCCCCTGGATGATCTGGTCACTGGCAGGCAGCCTGGTCGGCCTGTGGCTGGTCGGCGCAAAGAAACTGCGGCCGGCGAGCGCGGTGTAAGTTGGAGCCGGGCGGTTCACCTCCGCCTCGCTGTCGTTTTGCGCAAGTGGTCCCAGCGCCCGCGGGACCACGCAGCGCATCTGTCAGGCCATTGAGTTGCCCGATGGTCTCCGGCAAATCTCGCTCTTTGTTCGCGTTTGTTTTGCGGACCAGAATCAGCGAAAGTCCGCCGAGTCCGTTCTCCGGAAATTCTCGCATCAGGAGTCTGCTGAAGTTGAGCTCCCCGGTCTCGGGCAGCGATTGGAAAATCGGGCCCGGTACGTGGAGATCGTTGATTACGGCCGTACCTGCATTTCGCCGTAACCATAGCGGTCGGCACCGCCGGGCCCCTGGCCACGGAATTCAAAATGCCAGCCGGTCTGGTCGATCTTTCCCTTGTACACGAGTTCTCGCGCCGGGTGAATCCGAGTGGGTTCGATCAACGTGAGTGAGAGATCTTTCTGCCGATTGACTTTCTCCAGTATACCCGTCACCACCTTGCTCTCGGTTCCCTTGGTCCCCTTAACGCTCAGGCGTGCAGTCAGTTGGTTCCCCATTCGTTGCAGGATCTCCAGCTCCAGGTCGTGAATGAGAGGCTCGGGCTGGTTCTTGACGGGGTCCGTATGAGACCGGGAGCCTTTCCAGACGGCAGCGACTTCGAACTCATCGGGTTTTCGAGATACCCGATCGATTTGCTCCGCGACGGAACTGCCGCCACGATAGACAGTTAAACCGACATCAATACCCTGTGCGCCGATGGTATTCCGACAGAACACGGCGATCTGATGGGGTCCTTCATGAAACAGTTGCTGCTGTTTCTGGTCGAGTAAGTACCAGGCGTAGCCACTATTAAATCCGGGCGCGAACAGTAGACGCTCGCCGTCGATGAAGATCTCGGCATCTTCGTCGAACCGCAGGCGCAATACGATGACATCGGCTGGCGATCGCGCGGGCATGTCAAACGATTTCCGGAGCCAGATCGAATCGGTCGTCCAGGAAGTGCGTACGATGGCATTTTCGAGATCGGCGCTGCCGAAGGCTGCCGGCGCGTCCTTCCAGCCCGTTTCAGGGAAATACGGGTCTTTCCACGCCAATCGAGGTTCGGCTGTCGTGTACCGCCAATTGGAGACCTGTGGACCTTCCGCTGTGGGGACCAACACAACAGTTGCTTCTTCCTTCCGCTTGGTGACCGGGACGATCCATTTTTTCAGTAGACTTTTGAGTTCGGCAGTACACGCTGTCACGGTGTTGTCGTCACCACTCTTCCAGGCGTGGGCCAACATGGCTGACAGGGCTTTATGAAATTCGGACTGAGCGTTAAGGAGCTTTTCCTGTGGGTCTTTCCAGAACTTCTGATATTTGCTGATCCGCACCAAGGTGGGTGGCGTTCCGCCGGCGACGAATTGATCTCGTTCGAGCGCAAACACCCGTTGCAGGTCGCGACCTTTTGATTTGTCAACTTCAGCCTGGATGCCAGTTAAGCAGGCTTCGATGCCCGTGCGATACTGTTCGTGCCGTTTCGAGTATTCATCGCGGGCCTTCATGAGCCTTTGTCCGAGTTGTTGCTCCGTATCGCAAGTACCGGGCTGCGCCCTGGCGATCCGGCAACCCGGCCCGCCAACCACTGCGGCGATCAGAATGGAGAGCACCAGCCGATGACACTCTCGCTTGGGTGTGGTCTGCATGCGAAGACTCCATCCCTATCAATGGTCGGCGGGCAGTTTCGTTACGGCAGCGACGTCGCAACCGATATGACGTAGCACCTGAATTGGCCTGATTAATTCGAAGAGATCGCGAAAGGCGATCGTAAAAAAACACCCGTAGCAGCATGAGTCTACCGACCTTGAATTCCGACACGCAACCAAGAGACGACGGGAACCAAGTGCACTCGGCGATAGAGGAAGAGTCCGGCGACCGTCGTGATTACGACTCCCTGACGAAGAGTGACGCAGAACATCCGCCGTTTCATCCACAGAACCAGGCCTGAGTTTTCCGGTGGCGCTTGTGAATTCCGCACGCGTGGCGATTGCTCCTTGCGTGAAGGCCGGACTGCAAACTACTATCCCGCAAAACGGCTCATTAACCCCAAGAGATCAAAGCATGTTCCGCATTTCACTGTGTCTGCTGGTGCTGGGTACCACCGTTGTCAGGGCCGACGACTGGCCTCAATGGATGGGGCCCAAACGGGACAATGTCTGGCGCGAAACGGGCGTCGTCGACACCCTTCCCAAGGATCCCAAAATCGTCTGGCGAACCCCTGTTGGAGGTGGTTACTCAGGGCCGGCCGTCGTCGGCGACAAGGTCTATGTCTCTGATTTCGTCTCGAAAGACGACGTCAAAATCGACAACTTCGGCCGCAAGGAATTCGCCGGCGTCGAACGCATCATTTGCCTCGACGACAAAACGGGCCGCGAGGTCTGGTCCAAGTCGTTCCCCGAAACCTACTCGATCTCCTATCCCGCCGGGCCGCGCAGTACGCCGGTGATTGACGGTCAGAAGGTCTATTTCCACGGTGCGGAAGGGACGACCTGTTGCCTTAAAGCGGCGACCGGAGAAATCGTCTGGACCAAGAACCTGAAACAGACCTACAAGACCAAGGCGGCCCTGTGGGGTTATTCCAGTCAGCCTTTGATCGACGGCAACAAACTGATCATCATCGCCGGGGGCGAAGGCTCGCACTGCGTCGCCCTGAACAAAGACACGGGCGAAGAAATCTGGCGCACCGGCACCGCCTCCGAGCAGGGTTATTGTCCGCCGGTGATCATTCAGCAGGCGGGAGTGCGTCAGCTTGTGCTGTGCAGCCCCGATGCGATCTACGCGGTTGACCCCGAAACCGGGAAGCCGCTCTGGTCGCAGGAATACAAAGCCGACAATGGCTCGATCATCATGACGCCGCTGCACTCGGGCAACTACCTGTTCGTGGGTGGCTACAATAACAAGAACATTCTGCTGGAACTGGCCGCCGACAAGCCGGGTGCCAAGACGGTCTGGCGCGATCAGGTCAAAAAGGGTCTGTCGGCCATCAACGTACAGCCCTTCTTGATGGACGGCAAGGTGTATGGTCTCGATCAGAGTGGCGACCTGCGATGCTTCGACATTCCCAGTGGCGAGATTCTGTGGACGACACCGAAGCCGCTGGGGGACCGGAAAGTCGGCAGCGGGACGGTCTTTCTGGTACGCGCCGGTTCGACCGACAAGTTCTGGATGTTCGCCGAGTCGGGCGATTTGATCATCGGTCAAATGAACTCGAAGGGCTTCACCGAGCTGTCGCGGGTGCATGTCATTGAACCGACGAACAATGCGTTTGGCCGACCGGTCGCCTGGTGCGCCCCGGCGTTCGCTCACAAGCGGATGTACGTGCGCAACGATAAAGAAATCGTCTGCGTCGATCTGGCCAAGTAGTCGGCAATTCCCCCTCGCCGCGTTCGATCAGAACGCGGCGAGTTAGGCAGGGCGAAAAAATAACATTGACAAATTGGTGTTGTTGAAGTTGGCGACACATGCGATGATCGGCGCATGCAAGATGCACAAATCGAGGCACGGA
>JAFEBR010000387.1 GCA_018242565.1 Planctomycetota bacterium
ATTCTCTGGGCCCGCGTAGTCCGGGGCATTCGTTTCGACGTAGCGACGGGAAACAACAGCCGCCGTCCCTCCGTCGATCCAGACGGCGGCCTGAGGTTCGCGGGTTTCGGCCAGCACGATGGTGTTTGAGGTGCCATCTGATACGTCGGCGAAACGGGTGCTCGAACGGGCGTACAACACGCCATCGGGGTGTTTGTAGAGTTTGCCGACCGTGGTGGCTCCCAGCGCCACATAATTGCGCAACGCGTACCGCGGAGACAGACGCACGAATTCGGGGCTCGCGCTGGTGACTGGTCCGGTGTACGAGGGACACCGCAAGACTGGAATCTGTCGTGCCGCCACCTCGAGGTTGGCTGGGGCCAGCGCCGAAACCGAAAAGTTCATTTGGTGATAGATCGTTCCCTGCTCAAGCTGCGGCAGCAGCATTGCGCACCAACCATGCAGGGCGTAACTGGTTGGTTCAGAGCTCCACACGCCGAACTCAATGGGGCTCGTCGAACTGGACGGAAAGACGGTGCGCGCGGACTCGTAATTTTGCAGGGCCAGTCCCAACTGTTTGAGATTGTTCCGGCATTGCAGCAGGCGGGCCGCTTCGCGGACTCCTTGCACGGCAGGCAGAGTCAGTGCCAGCAGAATGGCGATGATCGCGATCACGACCAGCAATTCCACCAGCGTGAAGGCGCAGCGGTAGCGCACGGCATGCCGCCGGGGCCTGTGCCAGCACTGAGGATCAAACATGGGAATGCAGCCGGGTGAGAGCGTGAATCGATTTTACGGCGATACCACAGCCGGTTTCAATTGGCTGGCTGGGGATTTTCAGGTTGCCGGCCTGTACTGATGTGGGGGGCGTCTGCGCGGCGGTGGTCGGTCGATACCGCGTGAGCCTTGATCCGGGCGGTTTTCGCTGTGTCCCATGTCAAAGAATCTGTCCGGATCGGGCCGACCGGGTTGGCCAACTTGTGGGCAAAGTGTGCGACAATAGTTAAGATACGCCAGCGGACGTTGCATCCTCGACACCTGAAAACTCCATTCAAAATGCCCCAACCCAAAGTCATCGTCTTGCGTGCTCCGGGCACAAATTGCGATATCGAGACGGCCCATGCGTTCGAACATTGCGGTGCGACCGCCGACCGCGTGCACCTGTACCGTGTCCTCGAGCAGCCCGCTCTGTTGCGGGACTACCAGATTCTCTGTGTTCCCGGTGGATTCAGTTACGGCGACGATGTTGGTGCCGGGGTGATTTTTGGTGGGCAACTTCGGTCTCAATTGGCCGAAGCACTGCGTGAGTTTCTGGTGGCCGACAAGCTCGTGCTGGGAATCTGCAACGGTTTTCAAGTCTTGCTGAAAGCCGGAATTCTGCCGGGGGGAGCGGAAACCTGGCCGCCTCAGGCCGGGCAAAAGCCGGCTGCGACTTTGACCTG
Source organism: Planctomycetota bacterium (assembly GCA_018242565.1). Taxonomy (GTDB): domain Bacteria; phylum Planctomycetota; class Planctomycetia; order Planctomycetales; family Planctomycetaceae; genus JACQFH01. Next base: position 1,422 of record JAFEBR010000387.1, read on the forward strand.
GAACGATAACGGTCGGTACACCGCACGCTGGGTCAAGCTGGCGGCACGCAACAGCAATTGCGTGTTCCTGAAAGGAATCGAGGAAATCGAATTGCCGATCGCCCACGCAGAGGGAAAGATCGTCGTTCGTGATGAGTCCGTACTGCGTGGCTGGGGAGAGCGTCGCCAGATCGCGTTAACTTACGATCCGACTGATAATCCCAATGGTTCGACCGCTGATATCGCGGGGCTATCGGACCCAACCGGCCGGGTTTTGGGTTTGATGCCCCATCCGGAACGGAACATGTATGCCACACAGCATCCGCACTGGACGCGGCGACCTCTGGAATCTGACGAGGGAGCGGGGATGACGTTGTTTCGCAATGCCGTGCAGTACTTTGGCTAGTCCTGTCGCGTTCCAGGAGGCTGCCGGATGAACGCCCTGGATGAGCCATTGATCCTGTTGATCGGGGGCACCGATCGGCTGCTCGCTGACGCCGTACAGCAGCGGATTTCCGGTGTCGTGAACGAGGGTTCGCTACGGGTGTTGCGGGAAATATCGCAGCTCTCTGATCCGGCATCGTATCGTGAACCAGCGCCCGATGTCATCGTCGTTGTGCAGTCCTGGCCGGATGAATACTCGATCAAGGACGCGAATCTGGCGATTTCGCGCTATCCCCAGGCGAGCCTGATTTGTTGTTATGGTCCCTGGTGTGATGCGGATGGCCGGACACGCTCGATCTGGCCGCTGGCTGTCCGAGTGCCTTTGGATGCATTTGCCGACCGTCTGCAACGGGAATTACGGTTTGCCGGTGCCCAGCAGGCCCTGAATCGCTCTGCGAACGGGGAATCATCGACGAAACCGGGCACCCGTCCTGTGGGCCGAGGATTATTACCGCTGACGGCCTCGCGGACCGAGATATTCGAGCACGGTCAGACCACGCCGCGAGGCGACCCGTTGGGGGCGATGCCGGTTGCCATTCTTTCCCCGGACCAGGCCTGGAAAGAAATGCTGGGTCGGATGCTTAACCTGCGCGGCGCCGACTGGATTATGGACCAGGAACTCGATCGGGCCCAGTGCATTCTACTGGATGTCGATCCCTGGAGTGTGGTTCGGGCGAATGAACTGGCCGCTGTTCGGCGAAGCTCAAAGAACGGTCAATTGATCGCGTGCACGGGATTTCCCAATCTGGGGCTGCGAGAAGAACTGCTGGGCCAAGGCGCGAACCAAGTGTGGTTCAAACTGGCTCCTTTGGGAACGTTGACAGCATTGCTGTCCGGAAGAAGTGGCGACTGAACCGAGATCGACCTAATCGGGATCAAAATTCAGATCAGCAGAGGCCCTGCCGCAGTCGGTTGGACTGCGTCTCGAAAATTCCGTTAGTGTGAGGTTCGGACCTCGAGCCGGCCACCTGTGCCGGCTCCCATCCCCGCAACCTCATGGACGGCTGAATTGTCCAGCAGCGGTTGCGGAATGTCTCGACGGACTTCCGATGCCCACCGTGCAATGAAATTCAAGACCAGCCCGGATAGACGCAATGCGATGCACAGCGCCACAAACAACATTAACTCTTGGGTAAATGTCACGGTCGTCCTCGCTTTTCAGGGCCTCAACGGAATGTGAAGCGCTTGCGAAGAGGTGAAAATTGCAAATTCAATGCCAACTGTGCTGATATCATCGGCTGGAGAGCCGTAAGTCCTTACGTGAATTTCTCTTAAGGTTTCTGTGCTGGTTGAGCGGGCAGGTCGGATTAGGCCTGATTTCAGGCATTCTGCACACATTTACAACGCAGTTTGCCAATCCCGGTGGCGGATGTCGTCGCAGTCGGAAATGCGATTTGTGCCCTGCCGGGCAGGTGAAACAGGTCGATTGAGTGTTGTTCTCGTTGACCGCGCTGGATCGGATGCAGCCTCTGGGCGGAAAGGTATCGTGCCGGCACTGCGGCCGCTGGAGTGGCCGGGGACTGGTCCACAGATTCTGCAGAAGCTGCCCGTTAGACGGCGTCCAGTGCCTGCTGCAGGTCTTCGATCAGATCTCGAGCATCCTCCGTCCCAATCGACAGCCGGATGAAATCGGGGGTCACACCGGTGGAGACCTGTTCTTCCAGTGTGAGTTGTTGGTGCGTGGTGGTGCTGGGGTGGATGATCAGGCTCTTGCTGTCTCCGACATTCGCCAAATGGGAAAACAGACGGACGCGATTGATCAGTGTGCGGCCATGTTCGCGCTGTTGGGTCGCTGTGTTCCCTTTGATCCCGAAGCCCAAAATCGCACCGCACCCATCCGGCAGGTATTTGCGTGCCAGCCGGTAGCAGGGATGCGATTCAAGTCCAGTGTAGTTGACCCAGGCCACTTTGGGGTGCGACTGTAGAAATCGGCTGATCGCCAGCGCGTTCTCGCTGTGCCGTTGCATGCGGAGATGCAGCGTTTCGAGCCCCTGCAGAAATAGAAAAGCATTGAACGGGCTCATGGCCGGCCCCAGATCCCGCAACAGTTGCGTGCGCATTTTCAGGATATACGCAATGTGCAGGGGACCGAACGCTTCGTAGAACTTCATGCCATGGTAACTTGGGTCGGGGTCGGTCAGTTCGGGAAATCGGCCGTTGTCCCAGGGAAAATCACCCTTTTCGATAATCAGACCGCCAATGCTGGTGCCGTGGCCGCCAATGAATTTGGTTGCGCTATGCAGGACAATATCGGCTCCATGTTCAAACGGTCGACAGAGCGCCGGCGAGGCCA
>JAFEBR010000388.1 GCA_018242565.1 Planctomycetota bacterium
AAATACAGAACGGTTGGCGGTAAAGCTCTCGCCGTCGGTTCGCGTGCCAGGTTTCAGACCGAGCTTTGCAACTGGCGCAACTGCACGCGCAGGGCTGGTTCCTGGGGTTCGCGGAGCATCCCCCAGCGACTGGCCTGCCAGACCGTTCGCGAATTCACTTCCAGTGCCGTCAGCCATCCGTGACGCCAGCACGCCGTGTCGATGCAGATCGCAAATCCCAGATCCAAAATCTCTGAACTGCGCTGTTCGGTGTGCCCGACCACCACGGTTTTTCCCGAAAAATGCGGTCGCAATTCGTCGGGCTCAAACAGGGCCCAGCGCAATTGATGCCCTTCCTGCTGATCCATCGGCAGATCACTGCGATAGCTGGCATGCGTGAAAATGAAGTGGTCGCTTTCCCAATACGGCAAGGTCTCGCGCACGAGGTCCCAGTGGGGAATGGGAATGTCCGTCAGACCGGCTCCAAACCGATACGAGTTCAAGGTGTAGACCCCACCGCATTCTTCCCAATACCGCAGGGCCTGCTCATTTTCCGGCGCCACGAGCAGCATTTCTTCATGATTCCCCCGCACCACCGTGACCTGACTGGTCAGTCGCAGACTGAGGACCCGGTCCAGAACCGCAGCGCTGTCCCGCCCCTGGTCGATCAAATCCCCCAGAAACACAAAATGATCAGAAGCCTGTGGCTGAATCTGATCCAACACAGCGTCCAGCGCGTGGATGCAGCCATGCACGTCGCCAATGGCAATGAGTCGCCCGGTGTCTGGAACAATCGGCATATCGATAGACGTCTGAGAATTGCGGCTGTGGGAAGGGCAAGAACGAGAGGATACGGAGAACCACCCTCGCAGTCTATGCGCTGCGTGACGGCCGGCCCGTTGCCGGGGCCGCTGCTCCTCGCTCTCCCCCGGCCGAACAACCTCAAGCGAGCCGAAATCTCGAATCTCAACATTCACCTTGCCAACCCAAGCTGAATGGTTATCCTCACGGCGACAAAAATGGAGTCCGGCGTCCTTAATACCTGCGAAAGTCGTGGTTCAGGAAATGGCAGCAAGCTCTGAGTCAGGCTCGGAATCTGAAAAGGCCCGCATCGGCAGCCTGTCCCGCGAGGATATCAGGCGACTCACCGACGAGTTGCTGAACCTGCGCAGCGCCTTACGGGCCCTGGAATCCAGCCAGAACCTGCAGTCGGTGCATCCCGACCAGATCGCCAGTGCCCGGAACCTGATTCATTACGTGGCGCTGCGACAACAAGATCTGCGGCGATTACAGGAAGAATTGAGTCGAGGCGGGTTTTCGTCGCTGGGGCGCTGCGAAGCGCATGTCCTCGACAACGTCGATGCCGTGTTGAGCATCCTGCATGCGTTGCAGAACAATCAGACCCGGTGGAACCCCACTCAACCCAGGCCCATCGATTTTGCCGGCGGACAAGGGCTGATCGAGCGCCGCACGGTCGCCCTGTTCGGCCCCACCCCGGCCGACCGTTGGGCACACATCATGGTGACCATGCCCAGCGCGGCGGCCGATGACTACGACCTGGTCCGCGAACTCGTGGCTTCCGGCATGTCGTGTATGCGGATCAACTGCAGTCATGACGGGCCGGTCGAATGGCTGGGGATGATCAACAACCTGCGCCGGGCCGAAACGGAGCTGGGCAAACCGTGCCGGGTGGCGATGGATCTGGGTGGCCCTAAACTCCGCACCAGTCAAATCGCCACCGCCAAGAACTCGGTGCTGGTGCAACCGGGCGACCGCTTGTTCATCGTTCCGGATGACCTACTGCCTTTGTCCGCCGAATTGGCGGCGGAATTCAGCGAATTTCCGACGGTTGGCTGCACTCTCAGCGAAGTTTTTGAAAACTTGCGGCCGGGTGAACGCATCCTGTTCGACGACGGCAAGATTGGTGCGGTGATCTGCGAAGCTCATGAACGTCGGCTGATCGTCGAGATCTCTCGTACCCGACAGGATGGCGAAAAACTGCGAGAGGACAAAGGGATCAACCTTCCCGACAGCGAATTGGCCCTCGGCGCACTGACCAGCAAAGATCTGGAAGACCTGGAATTCGCCGTGCAGCACGCCGACATTCTTTCTTACTCGTTCGTGCGCCGGCCCGACGATGTCCTGGCACTCCAAAACGAACTGGAACGGCTGGGGCGTCCGGACATGCCGATTATCTTGAAGATTGAAACCAGGCAAGCCTTCGAGCGACTCCCCTCACTGTTATTGACCGCCATGCGCAGACCGCTGGCCGGTGTGATGATTGCCCGAGGCGACCTGGCCGTCGAAGTCGGCTACGAGCGGCTGGCAGAAGTGCAGGAAGAGATTCTGTGGACCTGCGAGGCAGCGCATATGCCGGTGGTCTGGGCCACGCAGGTGCTCGAAACGCTGGCGAAGGAGGGAATGCCTTCGCGCGCCGAGGTGACCGACGCGGCGATGAGCGTGCGGGCCGAATGCGTCATGCTGAATAAGGGCCCGTTTATTGTGTTTGCGGTGAAAACCCTCAGCGACATTCTGCACAGAATGCAGGGGCACCAGTCCAAAAAGCGTCCCATGCTGCGGCGACTGCATCTGGCCGATGACCTGGCAGTCGAACGCCCCCCGGCGTAACCGGTCCGCAGGGACCACGTGCCGCCACGGAAGCTTCCCGAGGCCGCGCGTGTCGTCCGGCCTCAGAACAGCGCCACCGGTTCCGGAGGGCTCGCGGTCAGCTGTCGATACTCGACGGACACCGAGATCACACGACGAATCGGCACATGTCGCGGAGCTACTGTGCGGATGCGAACGCCTTACGGGTTCTGGACGCGGCAGAGGGCAACACGAAAACCGGTTGAAAAATCGCTAAACGAGGCGGGGTACCAACCCCGATAGGCCGAGCGACAGCGGGAGGCCGTCATGTCCCAACTGCCTCCCCGGCAGACCCGGTTCTCGCTGCCACTGGTGACGACGGGATCCGTTCCTCCCGGCAGCGCATCGACCATGACGTCTCGGCACCATTCAAACACGTTGCCATACATGTCATGCAAACCCCAAGGGTTGGCCTGTTTCTGTCCGCAATAGCTGGCATACGGATTCAGCCGTGTGTTGCCATGTCCGACGAGGCCGCCAAAGCGAGCATAATCCCCCAGCACATCGTCGTCGTCGCCAAACGAATGAATCGTGCGTGTCCCTGCCCGGCAGGCGTATTCCCATTGCGCTTCCGACGGCAACGTGTACTCCCAGCCTGCGGGCAATCGTCCCGCCTTGTGCTCCAATTCGGTCAGCTTGCGACAAAACGCCATCGCGTCGTCCCAGGTGATGTACGACGCCGCACATTCGCTGTCCCGTTTGACGTACTTGATCGTCGAGAAGAACATCGGGCCGCGCCACGGAGCAGTCCGCATGATCCGTTCGAAGTCTCCCTGGGTGACTTCACATTTGCCCAGCCAGAATCCGCTCGACAAAGTGACCGCCACCTGGGGCTTCTCGCGCGCATCGGCGGCCGGGTCCGACTCGGGACTGCCCATGATGAATTCACCCGCCGGGCACCAGACGAGTTTCATTTTCAGAACATTGCTGTCCTGTTCGGCACCTGGTTCCGGATCATCCTCGGAGATGACCTTGGGCCCCGGCGCCGGCGTGAAGAGCGAGCCGAGAAAGGCAGGATCCACCAGGACCATCCGATCCTGGCTGCAGGCCGTCAGGCTGATCACGAGAACAAGCGGGAGCCACCGGGTGAAGACTCGAAAACTGGGCATTTTTGACTCGCTGCGGATGCCGTACCCAAAGGGTAATGGAGGTCGATCCAATCCGTAGCGGTATCGGAAACTCCGCGGATGCCAGATAATCCGAACAGTCCGATTACAACGGT
>JAFEBR010000038.1 GCA_018242565.1 Planctomycetota bacterium
AGTCTGGGAGTCTGGGAGTCTGGGAGTCTGGGAGTCTGGGAGCCTGGGAGCGCGGGGTGTGGGCGGGGGCGGTACTTACATTGGGACTGGCACTGCGTGAATCACGCCTGCCTTTGGCGAGTTCAGATAGGGCGTGGGATCGACGGAGCGATCCATGACTTTGGAGGGGGCTACTTATAAAAACTCGGTTTCCTGGGCTGAATGCCGAGTTTATCGTAGGCGAAGCCGCTGTCGGGTGGGTGGTAGTCGCCGACGAGGTCCATGCAGGACTGCGCGTCGATCGCGGCTTCCAGACCCAGGCACCAGTAGCAGGCGTTGACGGTCAGGCGGCGCAGGCCGGCGCTCTGAAAGTCCTGGGCACTCCCCATCGTGACGTGAAACACGCGGGCCGTGCGGCCGGTGTTGCCGGTCCAGGTCTTCGTCCACGCCACCGGTAACGCGATCAGTTCCGGGTTCGGGGCGTCGTCCGGCTTCCGGCCCACCAGAGGCTGGCCGTCCACCAGGGGGACGCAGTCGTCGGGCAGGCTGCCCCCTTCCTTGTAGGTGCGATAAACGTCGGACGTGCCCCAGATGTCGGTGACGCCGGTCAGAATCGGATGCTGGCGGTTGCGCTGAACGATCAGGCCCCGCGTCGAATCCTGCTGCCAGCGGCCATGATGATTGCGAAACGAGCCACCCAACACGGCTTCGCCAAAGTCGATCTTCTGGCCATTCTGCTTGTACTCGAACTCGATGAACCCATGATTGGCCGTGCGGATCCCGATCAGCGGTTTGCCGGAATCGAGGTAGTCATAGAAGTGCTGCAATTGTTCCGGTGGCAGCGACAGCAAACGGCTGAACAGAATCAGCAGGTCGCACGACTTGAGATGTTCGAGTCCGGGAATGTTGTGCGTGACCGTCTTATCTTCCCAGCGGATCTTCTGCGTCGGATCGACGTTGTTCTCTCGATTCAGGCTGAACAGGACGGTGCAGTGAAAGCCATGGTGCCTGGACAACAATCGAGCGAGCATGGGCATCGAATACTCGCTCCGATATTCCTGGTCGGCGGCGATCAGGATGATGTGCTTTCCCTGCCCCGGGCCCGGGCCGCCGGGATAGGTCAGCCAGAGGGGGCTCTCGGGGACGGGATGGTCGGCGGCATGCACGGGCCCCGGCAGCACCAGGTGCGACAGTGCCAGCACCGCGAACACGATCCACAACCGACCGCTCACTCGCGGCAGGCGTCGGTTGCGCAAAGGCAGAAGAGGCAGAGGGGGCAGCATGTGTCGCTCAGGGGGCGGGGATTTCATTGACGGTGTAATACGCATGGCGATGCAGCAATTCTTCCCGGTCGCGGGACCGCAGCGGCGCGAGGTCAAACTCGTAGACAAAGCCTTTTTCGAATTTGGCCAGGGTGATGCGTGCCGAGAGTCCGTCGGGGGCCAGCGAGACACCCTGCACCCCCGGTTGGAAGCGATCGACTTCCGGTCCGCCATATCCGCCGTGGTAAGGGTGGGTGAACGCCGACAGGCCGTACGACTCGGGGGCCGTGCCGGTCGTCTGGTCCACCGGTTTCGTGAAGGTCAGTTGAAAGCCCTCGGGAGTGATCGTGATCCGTTCGACTTCGAACGGCATCTTACCGGTCCACTCGAGTCGCTCGAGGGCGAAGGGCTTGATGCCCCGCACGGGCCAGCCGCGGTTGGTGCCGCCGCAGATCAGGTGTCCGCCGGGGGTGAACTCGACGTTCAGAATGCCGGTCGAGAGCCCCTCGCGAAACGGATAGCACGCCCCCTGCCAGACGCCGTTGACCTGTTCGGTCGTGGCCCGCATCAGAATCGACAGCGTGTAATCGCCGAGGAAAAGCTGATTTTCGAAGGGCCCAAATTTGCCCTGCGTGCGGTTCACATTAAAACCGGTGATCGACCGACCCATGCGAATGTAGGGGAAGATGATCGCATAGGGGACCAGTTGGCGGACGCGCTGCTTTTCGGTGACGATGCGGCCTCCCGACTTGGGGGTGGTGGGGACCGGCCCCAGTTCCGGAGCAAACTTGTACCACTCGAAGCTGGCGGGGTGCCCCTGAAAGCTGCGGGGTGGCACCGCCTTCAGGCTGCACGAGCAGTTCCAGGGCCCCTGGCTTTCGATATAGAACAGGGCGTCGTGTTCATCGAAACCGATGCCCCCCGGGCTGCGGAGCCCGCTGGCAAACGCCGAGGTCTTGCCGTCGGGAGCAATCTGCATGATGAAGCCGCGGTAGAGCGCGTGCGAATAGTACGATTCGGAAAGCCCCAGCGCCACGAACTGCTGGCCGGCTTTGTCGAACTTCGAGCCAAACGCGTACTCGTGGTAATTCGCGTAGCCCCACGCATCGGAAATCGTCTCGAACCGATCGGCGACCCCGTCGCCATTGGAATCGCGGACGCGGGTCAGCTCGCAACTCTGGGTGACATGCAGCGCGCCGTCTTTCCAGGTCAGTCCGAAGATCTCGTCGAGCCCGCTGGCAATGCGGTGAAAGGTGGGGTTGGGTTTCGCGGCGTCGATGCCGTCGATGAAATAGATTTCGCCATGCCGGGTTCCCACGGCGAGCCGACGATCGGGCAGCACGGCGAACGCCCCCGCTTCGATGACCGTGTTCGCGGGAAGCGGAATGTTGACGATCGGATAATATTCGCGTTCGCGCTCTTCGGTGCCCCAGCGATCGCCCACTTCCTCGGCGCAGAGCGAGCCCAGGGGGACAAGCAGGCTGAGCAGCACCAGAGCCAGGCCCGGCCCGGTCTTACTGGGGGACAAGTTCATATTCCACCTCGAGAGTCGTCGTCCCCTGGGGCAAGGCCAGGGGCAACAGCAGTTCAGAGAGTTGCGGATCGGACGCCAGAGGGCGCAGTTTTGTCGGAACCTGGGGAATTGTCAGCCGTAGTTTGCCCACGCGAAAGCGGCGCTCAGACTCGGCCTGAATGCTGCCAGTCAACGCCCGAAACCAGACGGTCTGCGGTTGGGGAGATTCGAGCCGCAGCACCCGTCGCAACCGGCGCGTCGTGGGGGGCGCCTCGGTCGTCGTTACCGACGCCGTGCGATCTTCGATCTCGATATTCCCGCTGCGATATTGAAAGGTGGGGACCGATTTGTCGTCGAGGAAATAGCCTCGGAACTGATAGCCGACGTTTTTGGGATACAGAGGGTTGGGGTTCACGCGGGCCTCTTTGGTCATCACGGGGAGCAGGGGCCAGGGGGCGTCTTCGTCGGACAAGGTCACGAACGAAACATCCTGGGCGAGTTGCACGGGCTCGGCGGCCGGGTGAAAGCCGCCTGACCCCTGGCCATTCCAGTCGACGCCAATGAAGGGGCCCTGCCAGATCGCCGAGAGGGTGCCGGTCTCGGCGTTGAAGGCGTAACTCAACTTCTCGGGCAGACCGACGGCGATGCCGCGATACCCGGCGACGCGACTGCGTCCGCGGTGGACGAGCGCCACATCGCCAACCGTCAGTCGTGTATCGACCCAGCGGATGCCGGGGGGATCGGCCGCGGAGGTTCCGAGCGACAGGTAGTACCAGATGGCCTCGATCTGCAAGTCGGTGTTGCCGTCGAGAATCGTCTTGTGCGAGGCGATGCCGTTGGCCCAGGCCTGGGGCATGATGATGCGGGGGCGAAACTCGCCGGGGTTGCGGAGGAACCGATTGAACCAGACGGGTTGCAGGCGCTGGTAGGTGGTGAGCAGGTCGATCCCTTTATTCACCGGGGCGGGTTTGCCATTGAAGTTGTGGCAGGTGATGCAGGCCTCCCCTTTGTCCCCCAGTAATTCCTGCCCGGCCTTACGGAGCGTGCGCTCTCGCTGGCGCTCGGCTTCCGAGGGGCTTTCGGGGCTGGGCAGACGCAGGTCTTTCCCTTCCAGGACATCGAGACGCGCCACGAGGGGAGGCAGGTGCGACAGGTTGGCGGTGCCGTACTGGGGCATGCGGGTCGCCATGTACGGGCGGACCTTTTCGGCATCGAACAAGACCTTTTTGAGCTAGGCGGGCTGGAGCTTGGCGCCGACGAGAGTCAGCGGCGGGGGGATGCGACCGTCTTCGCCGAGGTTTTTCTCGGTCCCCGAGAAATAGGGGTTGTACTCTTCGGGAACGCCGCCATACGAGTCGCGGATGTGACAGGCGATGCAGCGCAGGGCGGTCAGGGTTTGTGCGACGACCAGAGCATCGGCCGCCGGGGCGGGAGGTGCCGCGATCGCAGCCCGCACCGCCTGCGACTGTGCTGCGGTGAGTCCATAGTGCGGGCCGGGGCCGGGTTTTTCCGAGAGGCAGCCGCGCGAGGGGGCGGTCGCCTTCCACGCGGCGATTTGTGGCGCGGCGGCCTGGCCGGGCAGGGGATGGCAGGCGGCGCAATTGAACTTCTGGTAGTACTGACGGCCGGCCTGCACGAGAGCGGGTTGCGGCGTCAGGGGCGGCGCATGCGGTTGGTCGGGGTCGAGCAGGTAATCGGCGAGGGCCTGCGCCTCGGCGGGGGTCAGTTGCATATCGGGCATCCGGCCCGAACTGCGGACCCGCAGCGGCTGAAACAAAAACTGCGTCAGTGAGTGCGGGCTGTATTTCTTCGCGACATGGCCCAGGGGGAGGGCGATGGGGGCAAAACTGGGCTTGGGGGGCGGGACGTCGTCCGGATCGTCTTCTTCGGGACGTTGCGGATTGGGTGGCAGTTCGGGGGCCGGATCGCGGGGGCCGTGACAGGCCACGCAACCCACCGTGTGAAACAGGGTCCGGCCCGCAGCAGTCTGGGGCTGGTCTGACGGCTGGGGCTGAAAGGGCTGGCTGGCCTGTGAGACCAGAAAATGGGTGAGCGCCTCGGCGATTTGTTCGCGTTCGGCCGGGGGGGCCGCGGCGAGAACATCGGGCATCGTGGTGCCCGGGTGAGCCGTTGCGGGGGCCGCGAGGAACCGGCGGAGGTAATCGGGGGCGATCCGCGAGCCGACTTCGGCGAGGTCGGGGGCAGTGCGGGCGGGGAACGCAGGCTCCGGGACGCCGGCGTGACAGGCACCGCATCGCAACTCGGCGATTAAGAGGGCTCCCTGCTGAGCCTCGGTCAGGGGGTGATTTCCGGGAATCGCCGGGCTGGGGGTTTGGGCCACGGCGATGTTGGCGGCGAACAGGCAGAGCAGGAAGGAGGTGGTCCGCGATCGGCGGGAGCACACGGAAGGGAGGTGTGGCAGGTGAGTCATCGTCGCTGCGAGGTCAGGTCGATTTCGAACGCCGCCGGGGGTGGAGCCGGCTGTGGACAGATCGTAGTCGATGAAATCGGGAAAAGCATCCGGGGGGAGGACGCCGGATTGGGGCGGCGGCGCGGTTTACGAAAATGAGGGCCGACGGAGGGTGTGGTTGGTGGTCGGAGGGTGAGATTCGGAAATACGAAAAGCGGCAGCCGGGCAGCCGCACTCCAAGGAGGGCTGACAACGGCAGGGTGGTGTGGACGATTTGGCGGTGCGGATTATAAAAAAGGTGCCGACGGAGGGTGTGGTTGGTGGTCGGAGGGTGAAATTCGGAAAAACGAAAAGCGGCAGC
>JAFEBR010000389.1 GCA_018242565.1 Planctomycetota bacterium
CAACCGCCAGCGAGCCGCCCGGGTTTATCCCGGCGGTTTCCGCGTGCCTCCCAAACACCGGATGAATCCGCCGTTTGCCCCTGCCCGAGACGCCCCCAGCAGACGCGGTCCCTTTAGCGACAGACACACGTGAATCGCCCCAGCCGGCCGTTGAATCTGCCCCTCTGACCGGTATCACCACGTCGCGCCGATACTGCCGGGATAAACCCGGCAGCTCGCTATCGTCACATCCGCCCGGCCAGTCACAGCGCACTTCAACCGCGTCTTACGCAACGCGCCCCCGCACGTCATCGCACGTCTCACCGCCCTCCCAACAGCAACCGCCAGCGAGCCGCCCGGGTTTATCCCGGCGGTATCCGCGTGCCTCCCCAACACCGGATGAATCCGCCGTTTGACTCGCCCCAAGACGCCCCGAGCAGACGGCGCCCCGTTAGCGACAGACACACGTGACACGCCCCCATCCAGCAGTTGACTCTGCCTCTCTGACCTGCATCACCACGCTGCGTTGATACTGCCGGGATAAACCCGGCAGCTCGCTCAAGTCACATCCCCCCAGCCTCATTTGTGAAACTCAAACAACGGCCGGCCACCCCGGGCTTCTTTCACAATCAACTGAATGAAATGCATTTTCCGCAGCACGGGTCGCGACATGACAAACGGATAAAAGTCATGCTGCCCCATGCTCCGCGCCAGTTCGTTCAGCACGGTGGTCAGTTGAATCCACGAATTGATCAGCAGAATCACGCGCTCGGCGTCGGGGACTGTCGGGTCATACAAGTCCTCGACGGAAAACGGCTCGACCGCCTGTTCGACATCCTCGCCTCGCAGGCCGAAACGCAGAGCCGTGTCGAGACTGTCGACAACGTGCAGGTAATGCGCCCACGTCTCGGCCCAATCCTCCCACGGATGGACCGACGCATACGAACTGATGAACTCGTCCTGCCAGTACGCCGGGGGGCCCTGTTCGTAGTTCCGCTTCAAAGCCTGCGCATAATCCTGGCGTTCGTCCCCGAACAACTCCCGGAACTTCTCCAGCCAGGGGGTGTCCCACACCAGGCGATCCCAGTAGTAGTGCCCAATCTCGTGCCGAAAATGCCCCAGCAGCGTGCGATACGGTTCATGCAACTGGTGCCGGATTTTCTCCCGCACCGAGTCGTCGGCTTCTTCGACATTCAGGGTGATCAAGCCTTGCGCATGTCCCGTGAGCACGCGCGGCCCCTCTTCCGGAGACCGGAGAAAGTCAAACATCACGCCCCGTTCCGGATCTTCGCTGACTTTCGAGGCCAGCGGCAAACCCAGGCTCAACAATTGCGCCACCAGCCGGCGCTTGGCATTTTCAATCTTTCGCCACCACAGGGCGTTTTCCGGATCGTCGAGATTGGGAATCGTCCGATTCAGCCGACACGAGCGACACAAAGGTTCCTCGTCTTCCGTCGGCACCAGCCAGTTACAACCGGCAGGCGACTCGAAGTTCTCACAGCGCTTCCACAGCGCCGCGTCTTCCTCCGCCCCGTCAATCAAGCAGGTTCCCGGCCGCGGCCCCGCCGTCAAGGCCCGCACCTGCTGCAATTCAGGCTCATACCCCAGGGGAGCATGGCAGGCCAGACACAGACTGTTCCGAAAATAAACGGGCCGCCCACATCGGCACGAGAAACAACTCTTCTTGCCCGTCGGACTATCCGATTTCCAGGCCTCGATCAGCCTGCGGGTAATCGTCTCAAAAATACTCAGCATGACACACTCACAACTCGTGCCGACGCCCGGCAGCCCTCCCCGGGTTCAACCCGCAGAGACGGCTCGCCGACTCGGCACGCCCATTCGATTTCTTCTTGGTTCCAGGCCGCAGTCTACTGCAAGTCGCACACACCTGCTACACGCCACCAGACCGAGCCCAGTTCCGGTTCCCGTTCATCCCCGGCCGGTCAATCACTCCCGTCCCCGTGACCGCTACACCCGGTCACCGGCGCGACACCCAACCTGCGATTGCAGGTCGCCCTGCCCAACGGTACGCTCGCGGCATTCCGTCCCCAGGCAGGAGATTCCCCATGGCCCAGTCTGATCGCATTCCCGTCTCCCACGTCGCCACCCAGAATTTCGAACCCTACCTCTCGGCGGGCCAACCCTTTGGCGAGGTCCACTGGCTGCGCATCGGTGCCGCCGGCGAGGGGGTCCTCTACACCGGCTTGTGGAAGCATGGCTGTGCCACGTTCGACTACGTCTTCCCCGGCGATGAAACCTTCCAGGTCCTGGAAGGAGCCGTGTCGATCACGGTGGGCGACCAGACCGTCCACCTCGGCCCCGGCGATCTCGTCTCATTCGCCAAAGGCCAGGCTTCAACCTGGGCCATCACGTCGCCGCTGAAAAAGTTCTTCGTCATCAGCGGTTGACCCACGTCGCCCGGCGGCACCGGTATTCACACCGATCGAACGCTGGCAACAAATCTTCACATCCTGCCGCCGGCCCGCGAGGCACTCAGCGACACGGCAGACGGCATCACGGCAACCGCCGACGGGACGACTCGAAATGAAAACCCTTCAGAAAACGGCTTGGTTGACGGGCGTCGCCTTGCTGGTCATGGCGGCCAACATCGCCGCCAGTGTCCTGTACATGGTGGTTTACGGGCACCTCATCGCCCCGGGCCACCCGCCGCAGCACTACCAGGACCATATTCAATCGGCCGGTCCAATATGCAGCATTGTCGCCGGCATCCCGCTGATGTTTGCCGCCGGATACTGGGTGGCGGGCTGGTGGCACCGGTCCCCCGGGCTTCGCGCGGCGTGGACCGTCTGGGGAATCTATGCCGCGCTCGACCTGGCGATACTGCTCGCCTCGGGCATGTCGCTCACCATCGCAGGCTGGTTTGTGGCGTCGTTCGCCACCAAACTCATGGCGGCGGTCTGTGGTGCGAGAATGCGACTCCGGCCAGGCCAGGACCTGGCCGCTGAAAGCCCGACCACGACGTCCTCTTAAATTGGTGATCCAAGGGGCAAGACCGCGCCGCACCTCGGCCCCCGACCAATCGCTGAACCGCCGCTCACGGGGGATTCTTCCACTTCCGGCCGCGGGTATTTTCGATCGTGTTCCAGTATTCGCTCCGAACCCGCCGGTCAACCCAGTGGACGGGCGCAAACAGCGATTTAACAACCGGCCCGCTCAGGCGATACCTCGGCGAGGTCACGTAGAGATTCTGTTGCGACGCGGCATCCACACCGATAAGCCAATACACTTTACCTGCGAGCAGAGCCAGATAAGCCCCGGGATACGACAAGCCGACGAGCAACGCCACCGCCAGCCACGCGGCCCAGCGCTCCCGCCGATTGACAAATCGGACCAGCAACCAGATGACGCAGGCGCCCAGACCAACCATCAGCACAGGAAAGACGAGATTCATACGCGCCAGCATAGTCCCCCTCGCCCCACCGCGCGAAGCCCCGCCTCCCTCTGGCCGCAGGCGTCACACACCCGTCGTGCGGCACCACGAGCCGACATTCGGCCACCCAGAAACCGCGCCGCACCGACTCACGCCGACCGGATTCCCCATGACCCGGTTCACGGACGGTAACGGTCCACAGATTTTCAGGATTTCCACAGATTAAAAAAGGTGCCCGTCCACGCCGAACCACCAGCCCCCGTTCACATTCCCCGCGATCCCCAACACCAAAAATCTGTGTCCATCTGTGTTAATCTGTGGCCCCCTCCTTTTCCCCTTCTATTATTTCCGTGGCCCTTCGCCCTCATCGCGGCCCCACCGCCGAAAAACAAAACCCGGCCGCGAATCATCCGTGAAATCCGCGTCATCCGCGGTTCCTTTCCCCACGTCTGTCTTTCGTGTACTTCGTGTATTTCGTGGTTCTCCACCGGGTCAGAACATAGCGC
>JAFEBR010000390.1 GCA_018242565.1 Planctomycetota bacterium
AAGAGCGAATCGGCATCGACCCGCAGGTACTCGTCGGCAAGCCTGTCATCAAAGGGACACGCATCGCCGTCGAGTTCCCGGTGGAATTGCTTGCAAACGGGTGGACGCACAAGCAGATTCTGAAGAGTTATCCGCATCTCTGCAAAGACGACATTGAGGCCGCCCTGCACTACGCGGCGGAAATCGTGAAGCAAGAGCACATCTACCCCTTGCCTGTGTAAGTCATGGCGAAATTTCTGGCGAATGAAAATGTGCCCGTTGAGGTCATCGAAACGGCGCGTCAGGCTGGCCATGACCTGGCGTGGATCAGCGCACTCTCGCCCGGTATCGACGACTACGCCGTCCTGGCGAAATCGTTAACCGAGGGTGGTGTCTTGCTAACATTTGACAAGGACTTCGGTGAATTAGCCTTTCGAGAAGGGAAAGATGCGAGCTGCGGAGTCATCTTATTGCGACCCCGATTACGCGACGCAGCCTACGTGGTACGGTTCGCGATGGCCGTTTTGAACCAACCCATTGAATGGACAGGTCACTTCAGCGTGGCTCAGGAAGGCAGCCTGCGTGTGCTGAAGTTGCCATGACTGGCCCGTGCGGGATCCCGGGCGATCGGCGCGAATGGCCCAGTCGTTTGCCCGCAGTTTGGCCCATACGTTCAGCCCGCCGATGGATTTTTCAGCGCCCCGGCGACCGCCATTCCCGTCGAACGGTTTACGGAACGGAGGGATCCACAGATTTACAAGATTTCCGCAGATTAAAGGAAAAAGGGGTGCTGGTCGGGGCGAATGCCATTGTCGATGACGGAGCAGCGACCGTCGATCACGTCGGGCGTTTTACGGATGCGAAAAGACCGCGGATGACACGGATTTCACGGATAAAAAAGGTGGACTTGCCGGGGCGGGTTCTGCGACCGGAAGTAGTTGGTAACAGAGGATGGCACGACGGATGACCTCACCGAAACACGTATGTCCGGATCACCGACCACCCGAATCCGAGAAGTAGAAAATCTGTATTAATCTGCGTCAATCTGTGGATCCCTTTTTCCCTTTCGTGTCGTTCGTGTATTTCGTGGTTTCCGATCCTCGAACCAGTCGATCGGAGGACGCGATGCCGTGGTCGGATTGCGAGGCGGAAAAAGGCTCGGGCCAGGGGGATTCTGTCCACCGCTGGCTGTATTCGGAACTACGAACAGCGGCAGCCGGGCGGCCGCACTCCAAATTTGGTTGGCCTGCGGTCGTCACAATGCCACGGAGTGCGGCCACGGGTTCCTACGGCTTTGACAGTTCCAGAGACCGGTATGACAAGTTACAAACTTGTCCCACGGATTTACTCGGGCAGGCGGTCGCGGCAGACTTTGGGGAAGTCGCCGGTGCAGGCTTCCATGAAGGCTACCAGATCCCGCTTTTCCTGCTCAGTCAGCCCCAGTTTGCGGATGTTCTTGCTCAACGTGGGATTGGGTGTCCCCCCCTTGTCGTAGTGTTCCACGACTTCGAGCAGCGTCTTCAGGCTGCCGTCGTGCATGTAGGGAGCCGAGAGAGCCACGTTGCGAATCGTGGGTGTCTTGAATGCCCCCTTATCCTCATCCTGCTTGGTGACGTTATAGCGTCCCAGATCGGGTTCCGCGGCGTCCATCCCGATCCCCAGGTTGTGGTATTTCTCGTCTGTCAGATTCGCGGTCGCGTGACAACGCGAGCAGGTCGATTTCTCCGCATAGAACAACTCCCGACCACGCAGGGCGCTTTCCGAGAGGGGATGGGCTTCGGCACCGGCCTTGGCCTCGGCGTATTTCTTGGCCAGTTCAGCGTCCTCGTCGAGATCTTCCTGGGTCAGGTCTTTCAGCGGCAGGAATTTTTCGAAGTAATCGACCGGCGAGGGGCCGGTCACAATCACGCGTTCGAATGCGGCGATCGCATTACCGACGTTTTCAATGGTCAACCCGGCCGGGCCGTAGATGGCGACGAACTGCAGGCGATAGCCTTCAATCTTCCCCAAGGCTTCGACCGCTGCCTCGTGGGTGTTGCCCATCTCAATCGGGTTCGCGATGGGCCCGATCGCCTGCTCTTCGAGCGAACCGGCGC
This sequence comes from Planctomycetota bacterium, assembly GCA_018242565.1. Classification (GTDB taxonomy): domain Bacteria; phylum Planctomycetota; class Planctomycetia; order Planctomycetales; family Planctomycetaceae; genus JACQFH01. The sequence continues at coordinate 2,076 of JAFEBR010000390.1, forward strand.
GTCCATCCCAGAATTGATTCAAGCTCAGAATACGGTTGTAACTCACGGGGGAATTACGGCCCCCCTGCTGACCGCGAATGCCAATGCCGAACTGCGTGTGCTTGGCATAGCCTTCATCGGGGTCATGGCACGTGGCACAACTCACGGTTCCATCCGCCGAGAGTCGGGGATCAAAATAGAGTTGTCGCCCCAGCTCGATCTTGGCGCGTGACAGCGGATTCTTCTGCAGCACTTCGGGCGGGATGCGACCGACATCCAGCCCCGCCGGCAGGACCGGGTTGAGGGGCCCCAGATTCGCGGACTGCGAAATCCAGGCTTTAATTTCAGACGCTTTGAGCGGTCCTTCGCCGGGAATACCGGCGGTCAGAGTGGGATCACCCAACGCCACAGTTGCGGGGGGAGTCGTCGGCAACGTGTCGGGCATGGTCGGTGGAGCCGTCCCACCTGCTGAAGCGGCGGCCCCAGGGGTCGGCCCGGGCTGAGGAGGGGGAGCGTCCGTGGAACAGCCAGAAATCAGCATCAAGGTGGGTGCCATGACGGCGGCCACAATCAGACTCAAACAGCGAATTTTCATGTTATTGCAGACCATAACGGTGTTGGTGGTTCAGCTTCCAGGCACCCAAAGCCTAGGGCGCAATGTTTCCCAATGTCAAGTGGGGGGCGGCCGAAGACGCGGGCCCCCAATCTGCCGGACTGCAGCCAGACAGTCTGACTACAGCAGGACGGGCCGGCATTGGCCGCCCTGGCAGAGAATTGAACCGGGCTCTCGCCTGGCTCACATCGGGGGAACTCGCGCCCCCGGGAGAGTTTTATTCGCGGCGCTGCGCCAGCATGAAGTCGTAGAGTCGCTGGGCGGCGGGTTCCCACTGGCCGGCATGGGCCTGCCGAATCACGTCGTCCAGAACCGTCGAGGCCTGCGGGGGCAAACGGCCTTCTTCGCAGAGCTTTTCAAGCCGGGCTTCACAGTCTTCCAGGCGTGGCTCACTGCGGCTGGTCAAAGCAGTGAACAGGGCATCGACGGTCTGAAAGACTTCTTCGTCAGCGACGAGTTGTGGTTCGACGCGTCGCATCGCGAAATAAATTGCGCCGGCCGCCAGGACCAGCGCGAGCAGACCCAGGCCCCATTTCTGGTTCGACGCCCCGGGGCTATGGCTCACTGACGACCTCCCGGCCATTGCGCGTCGAGAGTGCCACCCAGACGTTCGAGTCGGTGAAGGCGGTGTAAAACCGAATTGAACCGTCGCCGAACAAGACATTGCAGCCGGCCCCATGTTCCCCCCACATCTCGTCGGTGTGGCCAAAGGGATTATTGGGGGCGTGAATAATGATCTGGGGATGGTCGTGCACATCGGGGCCACTGTGACAGCCCACCAGATCGGTCCCGCCGTTGTTTTCCGAAGGCCAGGGACGCTGATCGAGACGGGGGACCACCACGCTCCCCGGCACGACTCCCACCCAGGTCGCATTGGCCAGAATCGAACTGCGCTCGCCGACGAAAATCGTATTCGACAATCCATCGGTGACATCGCGAGCACGGGTATGCGAGTTCGGATAGAACGGACCGTTGATCACGCAATCGGGCGCTCCGGGCACCGGTTCGGGGGTATCAAAATTGTAACAGTACGCGGTGGAACGTCCCCAGGGCTGATTGACCCCGGCGTTCGTCACGTAATGCGAGTGCGCGAAATAGATTTCACTGCCGTCGGAACGGGTGAGGGGGACGCCATGCCGGTTGTCGGCCCCCGGCTTCTGCACGACAAACCCGTCGCTGCCTCCGCTGGCCGAGGGGCACAGAAAGACCGGAACCGAGGTCGCCGCGGCGGCCGCGTTGACAGGTGCCCAGCACGGCTCGTTCACATTGAACTGGTTATACAGGGCCGGCTGTTCGAGATGGGGGAGCAGGCAGACTCCCCAGGCAAAGCCCGAAGGCCCGATCCGCAGGCTGTCACCAAACGTGACGCCGTAGGCCGTGCCATCGACGTACGGATTGACCAGGCACGCGGGCGGATATACACCCGTGGCCCCTTCGTAATTCTGCAAGGCCAGGCCGATTTGACGCAGGTTGTTCTTGCACTGGGTACGCCGGGCCGCCTCGCGCGCCTGCTGCACGGCTGGCAGCAGCAGTGACACCAGGGTGGCGATGATCGCGATCACGACCAGCAGTTCAATGAGGGTGAACCCGCGCCAAGGCGAACGGCGCCGGGGAGAACCAGGAACCGGGATCGGCGAGTGCGTGGAGGTGACCATCATGCAGATCTTTGACTATTCGATGCAGAATTTCTCTGAAACCAAAATCAATTATTTTGATCAATCAAAACATTACGGAACGGAAATGTCAAGCCGAGTTGGCACAGGGGGGGGCCGCGGGCCGGAGCGCTTCAACGAATGTCGCCCAATATGGTAAAACAAGTGGACCGCAAAGCCGCTCTGGGGAATTCCCCGAGGCAAAACTGGAAATTCCGTATCGGTCAGCCGTGCGAGTCTCTCTATGAACGTGAAATCGTGCTTGGTTATCGTGTGTTTGGTCGTGGGACAGACGTGGGCCGTCGGGGCCGAACCCGAGGCAAACACCCCCGCGAGCGTGCGTCAGGCACCACGGGTCTTGAATTCCCGAGACCGAAAGATCAGCCGTCTGCTCCCGGACGTCGAATTTCAAGACGTCGCCGGCCACAAACACTCGCTCAGCAAGATCACCCGGCCCAACGGGCTGATCGTCGCCGCGACGAGCACGACTTGCCCACTGAGCAAGAAGTACTTTCCGACGCTGACGCAACTGGCCCGGCAATTATCGGCCGAAGGGTTCGGCATCGTGCTCGTGAATGCGATTGCAACCGATAAGGCAGTCGAGGTTCAAGAGGCGGCCAAAGCGATGGGCGACACGGCGGTGTATGTTCATGATCAGCAGGGCGAACTGGCCCGCGCCCTGCAGCTGACCAGCACCACCGATGTGATCCTGGTCGACCCGGCACGCACGGTCCTGTACCAGGGGGCGATTGATGATCAATACGGATTTGGATACGCCCTGCCTGAGCCGCGAAAGCGATACCTGGCCACGGCGCTCGCCGAGTATCGTAAAGGACAGTCGATCGTGATTTCAGCGACCGTCGCCCCGGGATGTCAGCTTGATTCGGCAGTCGCCGCGACGAAGCCTGCCACCGTCACGTATCACAACCGGATTTCACGAATCGTGCAATCACACTGCGTGGGCTGTCACCACGAGGGAGGAGTCGGGCCGTTCGCACTCGATACGCGCGATGACCTGATCGCCCATGCCCCGATGATCACGCAGGTTGTCCAACAGGGTACCATGCCTCCCTGGTTCGCGACGCCGCCTCGAGAAGGCGAAGCAAATCCGTGGCTGAATAACTGCTCGCTGTCAGCGGCAGACAAAGACGATCTGTTGACCTGGCTGGCGGCCGACCGGGCTGAGGGCGATCCACAAGACGCCGCGCGTCCGTCGAAATTCGATCAGGGGTGGACGATTGGCACCCCTGACCTGGTGGCGAAGTTTCCGAAGCCAATGCCGGTTCAGGCCACCGGCTTCATGAATTACCAGCATGTTTCGGTGGAACTCGCGCTCGAAGAAGACAAGTGGGTCGAACGGCTGGAAATCCGTCCCGGCGCACCGCAAGTGGTGCACCATGTGCTCGTGTTTGCGAGACCGCCACAAGGGTCGCCCGGTCGCCGTCCGTTTGAAGACGGCATCAGTTATTGGGGCATCTACGTACCGGGCAACACCAAGCAGGTTTACCCGCGCGGTTTTGCCCGCAAGCTCCCCAAGGGAAGTCGGCTGGTGTTCCAGATGCACTACACCCCCAACGGAACGGCGACCGAAGACCTGACGCAAATCGGGTTCGTGTTTGCCGACCGTGAGCCCGAGTATGAGGTGAAGACGGCCACGCTGTTGAACACCTGGTTCGAGATTCCCCCGGAAGCCGATGGGTACACCGACGCCGCGAAAGTCCGCCTGCCCGCCGATGCGACGGTGCTCGGTTTTCTGCCGCACATGCATCTGCGAGGCAAGTCGTGC
>JAFEBR010000391.1 GCA_018242565.1 Planctomycetota bacterium
ATCGAGTCCAGAAACCCGGTCACCCGGGCCCGGATGTCGACTGAATCGACGGCTTCGGTGCGACCGGTGTAGAAAAACTCGTCCTGCACCTTTTTCAGGACTGGTCGGGCCACCGTCACTTCCGGCGGCGCGCTGCGTTCCAGCGGTGAGGCACCGGTCGCCGGTTCGTTGCGACATCCCGCCGCCAGCAGACCAACCGACAGCACGAGACTGCACAGCGTCGCACGAAGTATCCGATCCATGGGAATTGACCTGTTCGTAAAGTGTGGCGGGTGACCCGGACCACGTGTATCTGATTTCACCACAAATGCTTACGCCTGCGCGGAGTTTATCATCTCGCGTGGAAACCTTTCAAGGAGCCGATTCTGAGAGCCCGGGGTCCGCCGCGAACGCCGGCAGTCGCTGGTTGCAACCCGGTCGCGCAGCGGATTAGAATTCCGCCCGCACCGCCACGGACGCCGTTACCCGGCGCAACCTGGCAGGGAGTCGCGTTGTCCGCCCCCTGTGGATACGACCGCTCGCCCCGTCGCAGAGGCATTGGTTGCGTGCCCCACTTTGACCATCTGTTCCTGTTTCCCGCACAAACTCCTCTCGAATTTAGATAACCACCTGACATATGGCTCACCGCGTGATCGTCTATGAAGACTGGGGCTGGGAATGGCTGCTGCCTCTCGTCTATTTCCGAGCCACGTTTCAGCTCTGGAGCGGCAGCACTGACTTGCTGACCCGGGCGAAACGCCTGGTCCAGGCCTCGACCGAAGACGCCGTGGACAATTTGGCGGAACCGGGTGTCGCCGTCTGGTGCCGGCCCGGTCTGGCGCAAGTCGTCGCCGAACAGACCCGCCTGCCCACGAATCAACCGGTCACTGAGCCCACCCTGTTTCTGAATGGCCGCGGCGCCTGGCGTTCGCTGCCTCCGACCGATCCGCAGGACAAATCGTGGGTGGGAACCATCGGTCCGCAGGGCCCCCTGGCCTGCGTGTACGCCGACCGCACGTTGGCCGCGCGACTGTCGAGCGAAGTTCTGGTCGACAAGATCCGCTGCCAGACTCTGTTGCACGGGCTGCCCCACCGCGATGTGACCAATCACGTGCATTTGTTCGAATGGCCCTGGCAACTCGTGAATGCCAATCATGACCAGTTGATCGCCGACTGGCACGACGACTGGGCCGGGATCGCCGGCATCGCCCACCAGGGTTGCCACCTGATCAACCCCGGCGCCATTCATGTGGGCTGGGGAGCCAAGATCAAGCCCTGCGTGGTGATCGACGCCGAGGATGGCCCGGTCTGGATTGGTGAAAACGTCACCGTGTTTCCGCACAGTTACATCCGCGGACCGGTCTACATTGGCGACGGATCGTTGATTCAACCCGGTGCCGTCGTCCAGGAAGGGACGACCATCGGTCCCCGCTCCAAAATTGGAGGCGAAATCGAAAACAGCATCATCCAGGGGTACTCGAACAAACAACACGATGGATTCCTGGGGCACAGCTACATCGGCTCGTGGGTCAATCTGGCCGCGGACTGCATCAACAGTGACTTGAAAAACACCTATGGCAACGTGCGGGTGCCTATCAATGGTCGCGATGTCGACAGTAACGAGATGTTCATCGGGATGTTCATGGGGGATTACTCGAAAGCAGGCATCAACGTCAGCTTCCCCACCGGAGCCGTGATTGGCTTCTGCAGCAACGTGTTCGCGCCGCGGAGTCCGAAGTTCGTCCCCAGTTTCTGCTGGATGGATGGCGAATCGGTCCAGAATTTCGACGAACAGCGCGGCCTGGCCACCGCCCGCAAAGTGATGGCCCGACGCCAGTGTACAATGACCACCGCGGAGGAACGGGTGTTCCTGGCCGTCCGTGACCTGGCACAGTCGATCGAAGAACATCCCGGCCTGAGCGAAATGATGCAGGCCAGCAGTTAACCGCAGCAACGGACCTGCCAGATTGCCGGCCGAACTTTCGTAGCGTTGGCATGACTCAACGCGTACTTTCATTTCGCTTCGCTGGGGAGCCTGCGAACGCAAATCCCGCACCGAGTCGAAAACGCTGGATGGCGCGGCGGTCTTGTGTTCCTCCGCGCCCTCTGTGGCGGCTAATACCACCACGACGTTTTTTGCATGTCCCGCGGCCATCCCCAAAGATTCCCCGTTTCGCGGTCACGCATCCACGATGCCTGCACGCGAATCTGTAGGCTTGGCTTGAGCCGAGGTTGAACGTGCAGCCGATTCGCTTGGCAGGCCCGACATCCCATCCCCCGCCGACGCGTGCCGACCTGGTACCGCTGCGACTGCGACGACAACGGTCACACGCCCTGGACCACATTCGATTTGCCAAAGATCAAGCCACCCAGACTGCAGCACGCGAACCACACGCCACGCTCGTTACGACAAGCTCTCCGCCGGCCCCACGCCGACACTTCGTTCTCGCGCTTTGCGGATGAGCTTTCGCTCCCGCCGAGCCTGCTTCCGCCGTTCACGTTTCGTGAGCGGTGCCGTGGGAGCCAAACCGCTACTTTTCGCGGTGTTCTCCAAAGATTCCGAATTTCGCGCGGCCGCCGCGCCATGGCGTTGACGCGCGTCCGTAGCGTTGGCATGAGCCGAAGCTTGCTTTAGTTTCGGTTCGTTTGGTGCGCTTGCACGTAAATCCCGCCCCGAGTCGTCGCTGTTGGGTGGCGCGGCGGTTGTGTGTTGAATCGCGCCTTCCGTGGCGGCTAAAGCCACCACGACGTTTTTTGCATTTTCCTGGGCATTCGCCAAAGATTCCGTATTTCTCGTGCGGGTATCCGTAAAGTTGGCTTTCGCCGACGCGTGCTCGATTTTCGATTCGTGGGGTGCTGCCGAATCGAGATCCCTGGCCCAGTCGTCACCGTGGGGTGGCGCAACGCTTGAAAATTCCACTGCGTCTTCCATGACGGCTGAAGCCGCTTCGACGTTTTCTGTATTTTCCGCGACGTTTTCCAAAGATTTCTCGTTTTTCCAGCGTGCTTCGAGGTCCGGCAGGAACCACTCCCAACTTCCCTCCTTACCGAAGCCGGGGCATTTGCGGATTCCCACACCCATCCGATACGCCACGGCCCGGATCTGTTTCGGGCAGTACCCTTTGTACTGCCCCAGATACATCAGATCCGCGGAAGCATGGGGGCCCAGAGTCAGCACTTCCGTCAAGAACCGCCGCAGGTCTGTCTCCCAACCCAAGGGGTCCGCCGGGTCAACCGGCCGATCGACCCGCCAGGTGAACCCCTGATTGTCGATCCGAAACTCGACACCCAGGGGGAGCGCCGACTGGTTCATCCGCCGGGGGATGAAGAACCGCCGATGGCCATACTGGGGATGGGTCGCCAGGCACCACACGGCGCGGGCCTGTTCCGTGCGATACCGGGAGGTCACCTTCAGCGTCCCGGCGGCATCAAACCGCACCTGGGCCGGTAGTGTCGCCACCACGGGGATATTGAACGTCCAGGCGATGTGTCGCAGTTCGGACAGCATGTGCTCGACCTCCGCCGGCCCCTGGCAGAAATCGCACACGGGATCAAACACCACCAGCTTCACCGACCCCAGATCCTGCAATTCTTGCCGTAACTTGGGCAGATCGAGCTTCAAATCAAACTTCCGACCGTCCAACGGGGTGCAGTCGGCCATTCTGCGGGAAATGTAGCCTTCCACATGCAGATTGCTCCGGTCCGCTTTCAGGATCGACAGCCGTTTGCTGATCCGCTGGATGTGATCCTGCAGCGTAATAAGCACGACTTTGCCCGGTTCCTGTGGAGCCAGAGGCAACTCCTCAGTCCCCGGAACGGCAGGAAACGGGGTACCCCGGGTGACACGGGCGATCATGTCGAGAACCACATACGACTTGCCGACGCCGGAATCACCTTGAATGACGGTCAAATCGCCACTGGAAATCATCCCCGGCCAGAACCAGGCCGGGTCATCATCGGCCCCGCTGAGCGGTCGCCGGTCGGCAGTTTCAAACCACTTCTGCCCCGAGGCATCCTGAACCTCGAATTCAGCGGGGAACTGGGCTCGAAACTCGGCCCGAGTCGCCGGGTTGGTTTCTGCGTCACACCGTGGGACGAACACAGACGTCACTTTTTCTGGCCTTTTCATGGCATCTCCTGACACACCACTCGTATTTATTAGTTATCCATCATGAACCATACGCACGACGTGTACAGATGTCAATACGCGGTGTGAAATTTCGTGGGACAAGTTTTCAACTTGTCAGCGCACGGCGATCGGCGAGAATGCCCCGGTCATCAGCCCACAGATTCAGCCCACACATTCGGCCCGCCGATGAATTTTCCACCACCCCGCTGACCGCCATTCCCGCCGGACGATTTACGGAAAAGAGCTATCCACAGATTTTCAAGATTTCGCAGATTAAAGGAAAAAGGGGGGGCTGGCCGGGGCGAAAGTCGTGTCCCAATGCCATCGGCGATTGAGGAGCACAATCGCTGTTCACGTCGGGCGTTTTACGGACGGGAAAAGACCGCGGATGACGCGGATTTCACGGATAAAAGAGGGGGGGCCTGCGGAGTCGAAATCTGGGCCCGAAGATGTTTGGCCATTTACGATCGCACTACCGCCGATGATGGCACCCTACTTTTAGAAGCTCAGGTCGACTTCCGCCCGAATCAGAGAATCAAAAAATCTGTGCAATCTGCGTAAATCTGTGGATCCCCTTCCGGCCTTTTCGTGTGGCTCTTGTATTTCGTGGTTCCAATCTCGCAACCAGTCGGCCAGACAATGCGACGCCACGTCGCCTGATCGGAGACCTTCGACGAACGAATTGGCACGCCTCGGCTCATTCGCGTATCCTTCTGGCAGTCCGGTTTCCTTCTGTTTAGCGGTTCGCTGTCGCCACGGTCTGAACACAGGCAGACGTTACAGGAGTCCCCGCGACAACATATTGTGAAGGGATCCAGGCCCACTATGCCCACGTCTGGTCAGGCAAGGCCGTCACCAAGATTTGGGATCACTGATCTGCGGCGTGATTTCTGCGTGCTCGAATTTGCTGCGGGCGAGATCTTACGCCGGGTGGGTGGCCATGATGTCATTCACTCTGACAATGGTGTGCTGACATTCGTGGGCCGCGAGTTTAATTCGGCAAAACGCGTGTGGCCCCGACGCCCTGCTGACGTGAGGGCCACACGCGACATGACTTCAAAAACGAACGCGTCCCGACATTCTCTGGATAATGCAAGAAACACCCAAGAATCGCGACTGCGAAATCGAATTCCCCCCCTTTGTTTCACGGTCATCCAATACCCGCCGCAAGAAGCAAGCGGAGACGCCGCCCAATCTTGGCAGTCTCGAGATGCGGCATCTGAAACGGCCTCCGCCACTACTCCTCAAACTCACCGCCTGCCAAGACTGGCGTCTCTCCATCGAGGTCAGCGAATACCACAAATGGATCCCTGTCATCCTTGAGCCCCAGGTGCTTCTGACAACGTTCGAACGCATCTTTAAGCGCCACGGCGTCTTTACTTTCCAGTGCCATGAAGCACGAAGAAAGCTCGGTTCGGATTCGGGATTTGTTCGAATTGAGGAGCTTTCTTGTCGCCTCGCGGAACGACGGCTTGCGTCCGTATAGCTTTGTCCCCCACTCTTTGACGAATGCATAGTCTTTTTCCCGAGCAAGGTACCGGGTAAGAAGACAGATCGTGTGGTACAGAAGTCTTGATGGTTTTGGACCGTTACCCTTTGGAACGAGGTTGAGGTCCATCTTAAGGACAATCCCTACAACGTCGTGGAGGTTCTGCAGAAACGTAAGGAATACTATTGAGTTAAGCGTCCTCTTTTCGTCGAAGCACGTCTCGTAGGATTTATCCGCTTCAAACAAATCGTTGGGATGGAGCGCCCAGTCCAACTTGCCAAGGGCAGCTGCGATCGCTCGGGACAGCTCGTGGATGTCTACCTTCCGTCCCTGCGTGTTCTCAAATTCGTCATCCAGGAGCTCGGGGCTGCTACCAAAAACAGCATCAAAGGCACCCTCCTGTCGTTGGTACATAATCCGCCGTTCCCTAAAGCGTTGCTCCAGGCGAATCTGAACCACGTCGTTTGATCGGAGCGCAGCAGGCGACATGGAATTTTGCCGGTTGTTGTTAACCGTTACACTCCGCACCAGCTCATCATTAGGCGATTCTAAAATCCGGACAGGAACGAGAACACGTTCCCAAAGTGCAG
>JAFEBR010000392.1 GCA_018242565.1 Planctomycetota bacterium
GCTCAGGCTCGACAGCTTCTTTAGCGTCCCCTCCCGCTGTTCCGCGGCCACTTTGAGATACACATCCTTGGTGTGGAACGCACTCGCCGAGTCGAGTCGCGAAGATTCTTTCGTATATTTCTCGGCGAACCCGGCTGGCAGCGCGGGCATTGATCCGGGAAACGCGGCTTCCAGCATGTCATGTTCGCTGACAATCAGGTGCCCCAGTTGCCAGGCAATGTGATTGATACCTGGTACCGGTCGCACCAGCAGATCCGCGTCGGTGAGGTCCGACAGGTACGCCTGACAGATCATGTTGGCACAGTCGATGCTCAATTGAATTGCGTTGCGGGAATTCATGGGGGTCTTTCAGAATAGGTCGGAAATCGAAAGCCTTGCGCTTACCGGGTCGCCTTCCCGGACAATGACCGGGGATCGACCGGAACGGATTCTATTTGAAATTCGAAGGGAACATCAATAATCAACGTCGGTGCCGAATACACGAACGTGTACGCCGGCAGCGGATCGGGTAGATCAGTGAACGTGAATTCGATTCCCACAGTGCCATCCCCCTGCTGCAGCGTGTCGCTGCCCCCGCGGGGCGGCAGGCGCTGCCCCGCTGCGTCTTCGAGATAGACATCGTTATTCAGAAACCACGTGCGATGCGATTCAAACGCCGGCCCCCCCTGGTCGTAGACCACCGAAATGCGCACCCGCAAGGACCGTTCGACGACCGCCGTACGCACGAGACTCACGGTGACTCCTCCGCGCCGCCGCGCCACGACACCCTGCTCGGTCACGGCCCCTTCCGTCACGCGGGGAAAGCGAAACAACTCATGCCCGGCCGCCGTCGTACACCGCATTTTCCCCCGCATCTGCATCGGGCGGCGCAGATCCTGCCCTGCAGGCAGCAGGTAATCGAGTTGAAACGTCGCCGGAGTCGGTCCCTCGGCAAACGGCAGGTCGTAATTCGCATCGGCCGAGAGGGGCTGCAGGCGCGTCCCCTCGGCCGTCAGGGCGTCGACCTCGTTGGCCGCGAATTGCAGAAACAGCGCCCGCAACCGCGGTTCCGGTCGAACCCGCAATTGAAATCGCAGCAGATCCCGCTGCGGATCAGTCTGCCGCAAGGTCACCGACCGAATCCGAGGCATTTGTCGCGCAGTTGCCACCTCCAGGCGAAACACGCCCGCCTGACTCAATGCCGCCAGCGGTGGATTACGCTGGGTGAACATCGGCAGCAACTTCAGACGCTTGAACGTCGTATCGGTCTCGTTGGCCAGGTCGAACCGTTTCGACAGGTCGGCAACCGCCTGCCAGAACGTCGCTTCGCGTAATTCCACGTCATAACGGCGCTGCAGCAACTCGGCGGGCAGACTCGAACTGTCCAGCAGATTGCCCGTTTGGCGCCCGATTTCGTCCAGCACCTCGGCGACCGTGTGCGAACCATCGACCGTCACTCGCGCTGGTTGAATCGATTCATTCGCCCGGCGTCGTTCCAATTCGACTCGCATGCGACGGACCGCCTCACGCACGGAATTCGATGGCAAAAGTTCCGGAGCCGGAAAATACGGCAGCACTTGCGGCCCCAATTCCAACAGCCGTTTTTCCGCATCGATGCGCCGTGTGCGCGTCGGTGCCGACAGATCGCCAATCAGCCGTCGTACTTCCGTCTCGACCGACTCGCGCGATTCGTCCGAGGCCTTTTCGGCAACCCGCCCCGCAGTGGCCGCCGGTACTGATTCAGCCTGATCGGGCAGTGCACTGTACCTGCCAGCGGTCGGAACAAGCAGCAAACTCAACAACAGCCCGTGCATGACATCCTCCGGGATGGGGCGACACCGAATCTGATGTATGTAGTCTACGACGTTTCTCGAACGAAGAGCAATCGCGACACGCTGGCGACTCCTGCGGGGCGAGCGATATAAACCAGTGATGACGTGTTGTTTCCTGATTCCCGTCGCGTGCGCACGCTTCCGATGAAATCCGCCGCACACTCACTCTCTGCCGACGCCATTCTCGCCCAACTCGGCACGGACCCGCGACGCGGGTTATCCTCAACACAGGTCGCCGAGGCGCGCCGGCAGTACGGGGTCAACGAACTCGATACAGCCCCCCCTGAGCCCTTCTGGCGAAAATTCCTGCAGCAGCTGAATGATCCCGTGATCTGGCTGCTGATCGGTGCGGCCATCGTGTCCGGTGCGGTGGGAGAGTGGACCGACGCCACCGCCATTGTCGCTATTGTCCTGCTCAACGCGGTGATTGGTTTTGTGCAGGAAGAACGAGCCGGGCGCGCCCTGACCGCCCTGCAGAAGCTGGCAGCTCCCGTCGCGCGCGTCATTCGCGATGGTCGCCTGCAATCGATCGGGGCCCGCGAACTCGTACCGGCAGACCTCATCGACATCGAAGCGGGAGACCATATCCCCGCCGATGCGCGCCTGGTTTCTGGTGCCGCGCTGCACGTCCATGAATCGGCCCTCACCGGTGAAAGCACTCCGGTCATAAAGGATTCCTCGGCGGTTCTGGCAGCAGACCTCACGCTGGCCGACCGGCGGAATATGGTCTACCAGGGAACCGTGCCTGGCAGCGGCAAAGGGCGCGCGGTGGTCGTCGCCATCGGCATGCAGACCGAACTGGGGCGTGTCGCCGGCCTGCTGGAAACGTATCAGGTTGGCCCCACCCCACTGCAACACGAACTGGCGGGCCTGGGGCGCACTCTGACTTTGGCCTGCACCGTCATCGTCGTCATCATTTTCCTGTTGGAAAGCTGGCGCGGGCGGCCGTTTGTACAGTCGTTTCTGTTGTCGGTCAGCTTGGCGGTGGCGGCAGTCCCGGAAGGCCTGCCGGCCGTCGTGACCTTTTCGCTGGCGTTGGGACTGCAGCGAATGGTTCGCCGAAATGTACTCATCCGCAAACTCCCCAGTGTTGAGACGCTCGGCGCCGTCACCGTCATCTGCACCGACAAGACCGGAACTCTCACACGCAATGAATTGACCGTGCGCGAAATCGTGACCGCGAGCCACAGGTATTTTGTCACGGGCTCGGGCTACAACCCTCACGGCGAGTTTCGTCGCGAAACACCGGCGGGCGAAAAGGAAACGGTTTCCGCCCCCGACGACCTCGACTTAACGCGTCTGGTGCTGGTGGCCGATCGCTGCAATCACGCTCAACTGGTTCCTGCCGGCGACGATGACGACAACTGGCAGGTCATGGGTGACGCCACAGATGGCGCCCTGCGCGTCGTCGTCCGCAAGGCGGGACTCCCCGAGGTATCTCCCGATCGCCGAATTCATGCCGAGATTCCTTTCGACTCCGAACGGAAGGCCATGTCGCTGCTCATCAGCGAACATGCCCAGACGGCCGTGCTCTACACCAAAGGCGCCCCCGAGGTCGTGCTGAATTGGTGCGTGGCCGAATCGCGGAACGGGCAGATCACTTCACTGACGTCGGCACGGCGGGAAGAGATCCGGCAGTCTGCCGCGGAAATGGCCGCGCGTGCGCTACGGGTCCTCGCGCTCGCCTGGCGCGAACACACAGCCGGCCCCACGGAACTTGCCGAAAACGAACTGGTTTTCGCGGGCCTGGTGGGCATGCTCGATTCCCCGCGTGAATCGGCCGGCGCATCTGTTACGAAATGCCGCGCCGCCGGTATCCGGCCGATCATGATCACGGGCGATCATCCGGCTACTGCATGGGCAATCGCCCGCGAACTGGGAATCAGTCAAGCCGACGATCGACTGGTCACAGGCAGTGAGCTCGACTCCCTTCCCGATACCGACCTCGACGAGCAGGTGACCCGGATCAGTGTTTACGCGCGGGTCACCGCCGAAAACAAATTGCGCATCGTCCAGTCGTGGAAACGGAGCGGGCACATTGTCGCCATGACGGGTGATGGCGTGAACGATGCTCCGGCCCTCAAAGCGGCCGATATCGGCATCGCCATGGGAGCCAGTGGCACCGATGTCGCCCGCGAGGCGGCCGCCATGGTGCTCACCGACGACAATTTCACATCCATCGTCGATGCGGTCGAAGAGGGACGCACCATTTATGACAACATCCTCAAATTCCTATCCTATCTGCTGTCGTGCAACATTGGCGAAATGCTGCTCATGCTGATCGCGATTCTGCTGGGCTGGCCCGCGCCGCTGTTGCCGGTCCATCTGCTGGTGATCAATCTGATCACCGATGGCCTGCCGGCACTGGCCTTAGCGCTCGAGCCTCCTGAACCCGGCATCATGTTGCGACAACCACGGCCGGCGGGCAGTTCGATGTTGTCGCGCGAACTGCTCGGCTGGATTCTCGTTCAGGGGGCATTACTGGCCGCAGTCGGTCTCATCACGTTTGGAATCCTGGACCGCGCGCATCCCGAGGAAGTGGCTCCCGTGCGGACCATGACGTTTTGTGTCGTAGTCGCGGCTGAATTGCTGCGTGTGCTGGCCGCGCGCAGTCAGCGCTGGACGTTCTGGCAACTGGGTCCCCTGTCGAATCCCCTGCTCTTCGCCGCGGTCGCCGTTTCCGGACTAATCACCGCCAGCCTGCTCATCGTCCCGGTGGCGGGCGCGAGTTTTCAGACAACTCGCCACGCCCCCTGGGAATGGTGCGTGTTGACGGCACTGGCCCTGACTCCCGTCACTGCCATTGAACTGGCGAAATGGATTCGACAAAAGTCGCGATCATAATACTGTGAACATCGCGATTGACCGACCGTTGTGACCCGTCACCCCGTAGTGGCCGCTCTCCCACACAATGACCCGCGCCCGCAAGGCTGAAAGAATCCAGCTCCAGGCAACGAGCACCGATAATCAGCAACCGCAAATCCCAAATCCGCCCCGAAGCGGGAGAGACTCCCCTAACCAAGATCCTGACGCCGGCGTCCCCCCGCCAACTTGCGGTGAAACATCGCCAAATTGAACCGGCCCCCGTCTCAAAACACTTCCGGCCATTCTGGGTGACGTCCTGCACGACTCCGCCAAGGTGCTGTATCAATCTTGCCGACGCGTGCAAAACACACAAATGTCTTCGATTTGAACTTTCCCCGCCATATGCCGATCAATATCACTGGCGAGATATTCAACAAAACTCTTCGGGCGCCGAGGACCGGCCAGAATCTGAGGACTCAGTCCGCAATGTGCGTAGACCTGCCCTTTGGGGTCCGTACAATCGGCACTGTACGGGGAAACCCATATGACCGACATTAAGGACTCGACATGGACCGATTGCGTTTCGTACACGGTCCCCGGAAACATTCCCAAGGGAATGCCGCAGCGATCCTGCTCGGGAAGAATCAACGTGTCGTCCGATCTCAGTAATTCCGGCCCCTCGATACCCGCCGTCGACACGGAAAGAACATGCTGCGAATGATCAAACACCATGATGCAAACACAGGGCCAGAGAGACAGCTTTTGACTGTCCGCTATCGCCTCCTCACAGATGGAATCATTCAACTGGACGAGGACCCTTTCGGGACTTCTCGTCTTTAGCGCCGACTCCAACTGGTTGATGACTCGATCTCGGCCTTCCCGATCGGATTCCCGAATGACCCACACGGCCAACTTGTCCGACGAGATCCGTACGACACCAATTTCGTGAGCAGGACAGGCTCCCGCGCGGTTCAGTGCGGCGATTTCGTAACCCGGCAGGAGTAGCCCTTCACTGTACCACATAAACCGGAATTCAATCGTCGGTGATCAAAAACGTAAATCGAGACACAGCGTCCTTTAAGATATCCAAAAGGTCGCAGCCTGCACATTCGGCGTGACCGCATTCCCCAAGAATGCGGGCCACACGTGACATCGTTCACCAAATCCCACCAGGCCTCCAACCGGCAGTTGCATCGCGTTTGATTCCGCAACGATTTATCCACGCTCCGTTCCCCGGCGTTCTACGCGAACGCGGCGACACCAACTGCCCGACACCTCAACGCCGCTGATGCCGCTTGTGGTTGTGTGACTGTCTGATAAACTTCCAGCAAACCTTGCACGGGTCCATCCTTCACGGTGCTGTCATGCCTTTCGTCCACATCGTTCTCGCTTTGTTCTTGTCGATTCTCTGCGCAGCGACCGCAGTCGCCCAGGTTCCTGCCGATGCGATTTACCACGGCGGCGACGTAGTCACGATGGACGACAAGCATCCGACGGCCGAAGCGGTCGCAATCCGCGGCGGAAAAATCGTCGCTGTCGGCCTGAAGAATGACGTGCTCAAGTTCAAGGGGGACCAGACCACTCTCATCGACCTGCAGGGGCGATGTCTGTTGCCGGGTTTCATCGACGGCCATGGGCACTGCTTCGTGACGGGCATCCAGGCCGTTTCGGCGAATCTGCTCGCGCCACCTGACTATACCGTTCAGGACATCCCCGGAATTCTCGCCGAATTGAAAAAGTATGCCCGAGGCGAGGCCGCCCGGAAGTTCGGCATCATTCTCGGTTTCGGGTACGACGACGCGCAACTCCAAGAACAACGGCACCCCACCCGGCACGAACTGGACGAAGTGTCGAAAGATCTGCCGGTGATGATTATCCATCAGTCCGGGCACTTGAGCACGCTGAACACCAAAGCTCTGGAAATCGCCGGGATCACGACCGAGACCAGGAACCCGGTCGGCGGTGTGATCCGGCGAGAGAAAGACGGAAAGACTCCCGACGGTGTACTCGAAGAGACCATTCACTACGCCGCGATGGCGAGGGTGATGCCTAAGATGGGCCAGGCCGAACTCGACGCGCTGGCACTGGCCGGCATGAAGCTCTACGCCTCGCAAGGTTACACGATGGCCCAGGAAGGACGTTCGATTGAACTGGTCGATCGCACCTGGATCCGGCTGGCCGAGGGGAAAAAACTGCTCATTGATGTGTTGAGTTACCCGGACATTTCGGCACACGAAAATCCATTCGGCCTGGGCACTCCGTGGCACTCACGAGAACTGCAGAACGGTTATCGCATCGCCGGTGTCAAAATCAGTCTGGATGGTTCGCCCCAGGGTAAGACCGCGTTTCTGTCGCAACCATACCTCATACCGCCGATCGGCCAGCCCGCCAGCTTTGTTGGCTATCCGGCCATGCCGGTCGAGGCGATAATCCGCAAGGTCGCGCTCTGCTACGAGAAGGGCTGGCAGTTCATCTGCCATACCAATGGCGACGCCGCCAGCGACATGCTGATTGGAGCCATCAAAGACGCCCGTGCCCAGTTCGGCCCGGGCACCGACCGCCGCGATGTGATGATCCATTGCCAGACGGTCCGCGAAGATCAGCTCGACCTGATGAAAGAGTATGGCATCTTCCCGTCGATGTTCGGGATGCATTGCTTCTACTGGGGCGACTGGCATCGCGACTCGGTACTGGGTGCCGATCGGGCCGAGCGGATCAGCCCGGCCCGATCGGCCCTGCGACGCGGCATGATGTTCTCGCAGCATCATGACTCCCCGGTCGCCTTGCCCAGCGCCATCCGCATTCTGGCCGCGGTGGTCACCCGTCGCACCCGCAGCGGCGACATTCTCGGCGCCGGGCAATGCATCCCCGTCGATGCGGCTCTCAAGTCGCTGACTCTTTGGGGTGCGTACCAGCATTATGAAGAGCACAACCGCGGCTCGATCGAGGTAGGCAAACTGGCGGACTTCGTTGTTCTGGACAAGAATCCGCACAAGGTACCGATCTTGGCGCTGTCCGAATTGAAGGTGGCGGAGACCATCAAGTCAGGGAAAACGATCTACGCTGCGAAGTGATCGGAAATCGATCATCTGGCGGTGCAAGCGCAGCCCTGCTCTCCTCGCCGCCTGGGCATCATCCGTCCCCGCATTCCCCAAGACTGCGGGCCACACGTGACATCGTTCACCAAATCTGAGCAGGTCACCAACCGGCCGTCGCATCACTTTTGATACCGCGGTTCGTTGGCCACGCTCCGGGCCCTCCGCGTTCTACGCGAACGCGGCTACGCCAATTGGTCGGCACCTCAACGACATCTGACACCGCAGGCACGCTTGCTGCGCTACGACCGATCGCCGATGATAAAGAGGCGTCACGTTGGAGCACTCACTACGCGTTCACAGAAAACGGATTTGTCGTCCCATGTTTGCACCGCAGCGAATTCTCGTCCCGACCGATTTCAGTCCTTCCGCCGAGGTCGCCCTGCAGCACGCGAAATCCTTGGCGACAGCCTATGGATCGTCGCTGACCGTCCTGCACGTCATGGACGACCCGTTGCCCGGCTTCAAGATGCCCGACCACGTCTGTTCGATCAAGCCAATCCGCGAGCAACTCGAACGCGAGGCTGCCGAGCACCTCGACGGGTTACTGACGGCGGATGAACGCCAGAAGTTTCGAGCGGAATGCCTGGCCGCCTGGGGGAATCCCTACGGAAAAATTCTGGAATACACAGAGGCCCACCCGATCGACCTGATCGTCATGGGGACCCATGGCCGCGGCGCCATCGGACACTTTTTCATGGGAAGTGTTGCCGAACGGGTCGTCCGGATGGCCAAGTGCCCCGTCCTCACCGTGCGCTCCGAATAGTCGCTGCAGCCGGATTTTCCCGAGATCAGCGGCCACCAGGGCCGCAGGCTGGCGACACCTCGACCAATCGCTGCTGATTGCTATCTGGCAAGGCGATCCAATAATCGGCGGCAGGGATGCGGGTGCGGTCGCCTGACCGCTCCGCAGGGCCCGAGATTCGCGAAGCCAGGCGGATGGTTCTGCTAAGACCCCACAGACCACAGACTCACACCCGCGTCCTGCCCTGGCCGCGTGGAGTAGTTCATCGCCCGTCGAGTTTGGTATGCTGCAGCCATCGCCCGATGGTGTGGATCCGCATTTCTGGTTCGGGCTTCATGGAGGATTTCCGATGACCGACGCCTTCCTGCTGGCGGGGGCCCGTACCCCGATCGGCAAATTTCTCGGCGCGTTCCAAAATCTGGCCGCGACGGAACTGGGTTCCATTGTCATTCAGGAAGCCATTCAGCGGTCCGGTCTGCCTCGCGATGAAATCGACGAAGTCATCATGGGACTGGTCGTATCCGCAGGCTGTGGTCAAGCTCCCGCACGTCAGGCCGCCCTGAAAGCCGGACTGCCCCCCCAGGTCGCCGCCCTCACCATTAACAAGGTCTGCGGGTCGGGACTCAAGGCTGTGGTCCTCGCAGCCCAGGCCGTTCGCACGGGCGATGCCCGCATCGTGGTCGCGGGTGGCATGGAGAACTTGTCACGCACCCCTTACCTGGCGCTCGAAGCCCGGCAAGGGTTCAAGATGGGTGATGCCAAACTCCACGATGCGATGGTGTTTGATGGCCTGTGGTGCGCGTTCGAGAACTGCCACATGGGAAAACATGCCGAGTTCACCGCCGAATTGTGTGGCGTCACGCGCGCTGATCAGGACCAATACGCCTGGACCAGTCAGCAACGGGCAGCCACCGCGCTGTCCAACGCCGCCTTCTGCGAAGAGATCGTCCCGGTGACCGTCAACGTAAAAGGCAAAGAAGCGCGCGTGGTGGCCGATGAAGGTCCGCGTGCCGAAACGACACTCGAAGGACTGTCGCGACTGCGTCCGGTCTTTCAATCGGATGGCACCGTCACCGCGGGCAATTCGTCCCTCTTAAGCGACGGTGCGGCGGCTTTGGTTGTCGCCAACCGCGAAGTTGCGGAACGCTCCCCCGCTCCCTGGAAGGCGCGAATCGTCGCCAGCCAGACCACTGGCATTGAACCCCAGAAACTCTTTCTGGCCCCTGTCGCCGCGATTCAGAAAGTTGTCCAGAAGGCCGGCCTGACTCTCGACGACATCGACCTCTTCGAAATCAACGAAGCCTTCGCCGCGCAGATGGTCGCCTGCCAGAGAGAACTCCACCTCGCCCCCGAAAAAGTCAACGTGAACGGGGGAGCCATCGCCCTGGGACATCCGATTGGAGCCAGCGGGGCCCGCATCCTGGTCACGCTGCTGGCCGCCCTGAAACAGCGTCAACTCCGCTACGGCGTGGCGAGCCTGTGCCTGGGTGGCGGTAACGCCGTGGCCGTGCTCGTGGAACGCCTCTAAGACACACCACTTTCAGACAGGACCTTATGAACATTCAGCACATCGCCGTCATCGGTGCCGGAACCATGGGCCGGGGCATCGCCGAGGTCGCCGCCGTTTCAGGTTTGCAGACGAGCATCATCGAGATCAACCCGGCCCAGCGCGACCAGGCGGCGAACCAGATGCGGCTGTCCATCGAGAAGGGCATCCGCCGAGGTAAGGTCGCCGCGGCCAGCGTTGACGAAGTCTTTCAACGCTTGCAGTTCGCAGGCGAAATCGCCGCCGCGAGTTCAGCCGACTTCGTCATCGAAGCCGTCTCTGAACAGGAAAGCCTGAAGACCAGGATTCTGCAGGAACTCGACCGGGTCTGCCGTCCCGAAGTAATCCTGGCGACCAATACCTCAAGCATTTCGATCACCCGTCTGGGTGCGGCTACAAATCGCCCCGCCCAGGTTGTGGGTATGCATTTCTTCAACCCGGTCCCGATCATGGCGCCGGTGGAAATCGTCCGTGGCTGGAAAACGTCAGACGCTACCCTCGAGACCACCCGGGACCTGGCGACCCGCCTGGGAAAACAACCCGGCGTCGTGGGCGACAGCCCCGGCTTTGTCGTGAATCGCGTCCTCATGCCGCTGATCAATGAAGCGATCTTTGCCCTGCACGAGGGGGTGGCCGATGCCCAGGCCATCGACTCGCTGACCAAACTCGGCCTCAACCACCCCATGGGTCCACTGCAGTTGGCAGACCTGGTCGGTCTCGACGTGTGCCTGTCGATTCTGCGCGTGCTGCACGCCGAATTGGGAGACCCCAAATTCCGGCCGTGCCCCCTGCTTGTGAAAATGGTCGACGCCGGGCAACTCGGCCGCAAGACGGGTCAGGGGTTCTACAAATATTAATGACTCACGCGGCACGCCCCTACGACCACCGCACTTCCTGGGCGGCGCAGCCCGCAAGCGGAACCCCAGACACAACACGTGATCTATTTCTGGGGGGCAGGCGACGGCGCGCGGGCGTTGGCCCGGCGTCCGCGCGCATTCAACCGTTGCAAGACCGGTTCCAGCGCTTCGACTTCGGTGTAATACATGGCACTCGGGTCCACCCGCTGATCCGCCAGCCAGTCCAGCCGGGCAGCCAGTGGGGGATAACTGGCCAGCCACGGCAAACCCGCTAGCCAGACGATCGCGAACACCGCCACCACGGCGCACAGTCGCCAGATCCCTACTCGACATGTTTCCGCCGGTGTCTGCGGCCTCATGAGGGGGAACCTGCAAACACCACATTGAACATCAGCCAGCTCATCAGCAGTGACAAGGCCAGGTTCAGCATCTGCCCGCACACGTAAAGCGTTAAAGGTTTGCCGCCTCGCAGGTACGGAGCCAGTTCCTTGAAATTGGTTTCCAGGCCAATACTCACAAAGGCCAGACAGAACAGCCACTCCCGCAACGTCTTGGTGGAACCATCTATCATCGCGTCCACCAGTTCCGGACCACCCGCCACAGCCGCATTCAGCAATGAAAAGACCGCCGAGGCGAACACGAACCCCAGCACGAACCGGGGAAAGCGCCGCCAGATCTCCGACACACTGGGACGTTTTTCAGACGGGTTCCGCTCCACGCACGTTACCCAATACACGGCGACCCCGAACGCGACGAAGCCAATGAGAATGTTCTGAATCATTTTAACCGTCGCGGCGACTTCCAGCGCACGGGGACCGACGACGGCCCCGGCAGCCGCCACGGCTCCCGTGGAATCGATCGTGCCACCCAGCCAGGCCCCTGCCAGAACCTCGTTCATGCCCACCGCCTTAATAAAGGCCGGCATGACCACCATCATGATGACGGTGAACGCCAGCGACAGCCCGATCGCCAGCGACAGTTCTTCTTTTTTGGCCTTGCAAGCTGCGGCCGTGGCGATCGCCGCTGACACGCCGCACACCGACATGTCGGCTGAGATGACCATATTCAACGCAGGCGATTCCATCTTCAGAATCTTCTGGCCGAAGATGAACGTGGTGATCAGCACAATCGGCGTCACGGTCCACGAGACGAGCACGCCCGGAGCCCCCAGAGCCAGCAGACGACTCAGCAGCACCTCGGCCCCCAGCAAAATCAACCCGGTCTTGATAAAGAATTCGGTCAACGCCGCCGGTTTGACAAACACAGGCGTGCCGACCGTGTTGCAGACTACCAGACCCACGATCAGAGCCCACAGCGCATATTCGAGGTTATAGGCTTTGATCACGCTTTGGCCGGCCAGTCCGTAAGCGACCAAGGCCAGCAGAAATACGAGCGGGTAGCCTTTCAGAAACGCCCACCCCTCGCCCCGCCGCAATTGCATCGCCACAGTGCACAGGACTCCCAGACAGACAAACGCCCCCGCGATGCCGGGAATCAGGCTGCTTGCCGGGGCCTTCGCCGTTTCGGGTTTCGACAGCGATTCCAGCGGGTTCATTTTCCATGCCCCCGGTTTCGACAACCAGGCCGCCGCCGGGTTCGGAACCTTGAACGCTTCGCCTGCTTCGATTTTGGCAGCCAGGTCCGCGGGGCGGGCAGTCCAAACCAGGAGAAACGCGATCGCCAGCACGAGGAATCCGCAGGCCATGGCCCAGAAATCTTCCGAGGACCGCAACCCCGCGGGAGCCGGCGAAACCGTCTGGTCAGGATTGTCTCCTGTTGCCATGAAATTCACTCCTGCAAACTTAGCCTTGGACGACGAATCAACGGACACCAACATCCGAATTATTATGTCCCATCCGGGGAACTGCCAGACTGCCTGATGCGAGAATTTCTTTCAATCGGTGATTGCTCCGTGGTAGGCTGATGAGATGGACAAACAGCAGCCAAATGCACCTGATGCCTGCGATGTCTTTATCATCGGGTTCGTACCCATGCTCCTGTACGGCCTCTGCGTCGTACCTCCCGCCGGAATGATCGTGATCTCCCTGGTGGTTGGGCCGCTCTGCATCTGGCGGGCAGTTCGCTGGCTGAACCGTCGCGATGATTCACGATACGCCCATCGTCCACCCGACCCACCGTAATGCGTTCGACGCAGAACCCAGCAGGCAGCCGATCGAACCAAGCTCGCCTTTTTCAAAGGCCCCCACAGCCCACGTGCAGGACCACCCGGTTACCGCGATGTCTGGGTGTGCGTTGCAGTCAGTCGCGCGGCGCGGATATCCGCACGGAGAAATCCGGGTGCCGCAGGAACAACACGTGTCTTGCGGCGATCTGGTCTGGACGTGAGCTGGCCGCTCACTTCGCAGTGTGTGCGTACAGACGCACACAGCCCCGCCATCTCGGGGACTTGGCAACAACGAAGACGTGAGAGAGGAGAGTCGCGATCTGGCCCTTAACGCTGACGATCAGGTCAACTGCATCCGGGCCATTTTGGCGCGGCGTTCGGCACGACGGCGAGCACGGCGGCGTTTGTCGCTCGGCTTCTCGTAGAATTCGCGACGACGCATTTCTTTCTTGATGCCGCTGTGTTCTACCAGTTTCCGGAACCGACGCACTGCCTCCTGAACTGACTCGCGTTCGCGCAACCGCAACTTAACCACAAAAACCTCCGTCACTCTGGAAACTCGTACCGCGGCCAATGCCGCACGGGTCGCCGCACCGAAACAGGCGTGCGGCGGATCGGGCATCATAGCAAATTTCGGCAATTCGTCAAATCGGATGACCCGGCCAATTTCGGCGTTTTTGCGATTTTTCCCACCCCCCGAACGCCCCCGGAAAACCCCGAATTCAGACCTTTCCGCAACCCGTAAAATTATTGCGCTTCCAACCGTCTTTCTGAAATCGCATTTCCAGATTCCCTGGATTAGACTTGCAGGAGCAGACTGCCAAACCTAGATTCGGCAGGTTTTTAACGATGTGGGCCGATTTTTGCGGAGAGCGTGAACGTGCTGCAGTTCGATTTTGACGAAAGTCTCGGATATCTCATTTGCGCCACCTCCCACGCCTTTCGGCTGGCCCTGAATACCGAATTGGCCAAAGAGGGTATCACTTTTCGCCAGTGGGAAGTCCTGGCCCGCATCGCCCTCAAAGGGGAATTATCGCAGACCGAACTGGCCGAGTGCCTGGGAATCGAGGCTCCCACTCTGGTGGGAATTCTCGATCGCATGGAACGCGATGGCTGGCTCGAACGTTACTCATGTCCGGAAGATCGACGGCGGAAGCGCATCCGCGCCAAGGAAAAAGCGGTGGCCGTCTGGGCGCGGATGGTCGATTGTGCGCACCGGGTCCGCGAAAAGGCCCGCGCCGGACTCACACAGGAACAACTCGACCTGCTGCGGCTCGTTTGTAACCGCATGCGCGAGAATCTCAACAATGCAACTCCGGCGACTCCGGTCGCAGTGCCCGCGGAAATGGCCGAAACGGCCTTGGCCGAAGCCCTCTGACCTGTTTCACCGACCTGGAAAGGTGTTATGTCTGCCGACGATGCCATTGTGCGCGTGAAAAACGTTCATAAGTACTTCACCCGCGGTGCCGAACGCGTCGACGTGCTGCAGGAATTGAGCCTCGATGTCCCCAATGGCGATTTCCTGGCCTTGATGGGGCCCAGCGGTTCCGGAAAAACCACCCTGCTCAACCTGATCGCCGGCCTCGACACCCCCAGCACAGGCGAAGTCTGGGTGGGCGAACAACTCATTTCGTCGCTTTCCGAAGCCCAACTCGCCACCTGGCGGACGCGCAACGTCGGGTTCATCTTTCAGTTCTATCACCTGCTCCCCGTGCTCTCGGCCTTCGAAAATGTCGAATTGCCATTGCTGCTGCTGCCCCTCACTGCGGCCAAACGCAAACAGCAGGTCACCACGGCCCTCGAACTGGTGGGCCTGAGCAACCGCATGTACCACCGCCCCGGCCAGTTGTCGGGGGGACAGCAACAACGCGTGGGCATCGCCCGGGCCATCGTCACCGACCCCACCCTGATCGTCGCCGACGAACCCACGGGCGACCTCGATTCCAAATCCGCCGAAGAAATTCTGAACCTTTTGGGAGAGCTCCAAACCGGCCTGCAGAAAACCATCATCATGGTCACCCACGACCCGCGTGCAGCCGATCGCGCCCGCCGCACCCTGCATCTGGAAAAAGGACGACTCGTCGAGCAGGCTCATTAACAGGCCCGCCCGGCGGATGCCACGCCCTCGCCCCTGCGTCGATGGCAGTCGCCCCGAAACCGCTTCTGTCTCCATCAAGGACTAACGCCACATGCTCTCCCTGCTTGACACTCTCGTAAAGTACGGGCTGATCATCTTCAAAAACGTCCGCCGCAATCTGCTGCGAACGCTGCTGACGAGCCTGGGCACGATGGTTCTCGTGCTGGTCATCACGCTGATCTGGTCGGTGCTGCACTTTCTCGACAAGGCCATGGCGGACAAAGCCTCGAACTTCAAGGTCATCGTCACCGAGCGCTGGCAGATTCCCAGTCGCATGCCGCTGGCCTATGCCAGCACCCTGCGGGAAGGCGCGGCGACCAAGCCCGATGACATCCGCCCCAAGGATTCGTGCACCTGGCAGTTCTACGGTGCGACCATCGACCCGGTGAAACGCGACCGCGATTTCTCGATGATCTATTTCGCCATGCAGCCCGAAAAGATCCTCACCATGATCGATGAACTCGAAGACCTGCAGGGAGAACGCCGCGACGCGCTGCAGAAACTCGTCGACCGCATGCAGTCGCAGCGCAATGGAGTCATTCTGGGAGTCAGCGTCTTGAAACGGCTCAAAAAACAGCCGGGTGACCGCATGCAACTGACCAGCTTCAGTCACAAGGGCATCGACCTGGAAGTCGAAATTCTGGGCTCGCCCCCGGAAGGCACCCGGCACGACACAAGCTGTTTCATGAATGCCGATTACTTCAACGCGGCCTTCGACGATTATAAAGCCAAGAACAAAAACCAGCCCCACCCCATGGCCGACAAGTCACTGGGGCTCGTCTGGCTGCGGGTCGATACCAAGGCCGACTTCCAGAAGATCGCCGCCCAGATTTCCGACTCCCCCCTGTATCGGAACCCGGCCGTCAAATGCGAAGCCGCGTCGTCGGCGGTGGCCACCTTTCTGGAATCGCTCAAAGACATTTTCTGGGGCATGCGCTGGCTACTCGCCCCGGCGGTCCTGGTCACCCTCTCGCTGGTCATCGCCAACGCCATCAGTATTTCAGTGCGGGAACGCCGCATGGAAATCGCCGTGCTGAAAGTTCTCGGATTTCGTCCGGCACACGTCCTGGGACTGATTCTCGGCGAGGCCGTGCTGATCGGTGCAATCTCAGGTCTGGCCAGTGCCTCGGCGGCGTATTACCTGATCAACCAGGTGGCCGGAGGCATCAATTTCCCGATCGCCTTCTTTTCCAAATTTTTCATCCCCATCGACGCGTTCGGCTGGGGCCTGGGAATCGGCACCTTCACGGCGTTTGCCGGAGCCATCATCCCCGCCTGGTCCGCGCGATCGGTTCGCGTGGCGGATGTCTTTTCCAAAGTGGCCTGAACCAGGCCGACTGTACGTGACTGCCAGGAAGCACCTGCATGGGACCTCCGAAAATCAATTCCTTTGACAGTATGGTTCAGATCCTGTTCTTTTCCGGCTGGAAGGAACTCGCCGCCGTGCTGGGTGGCTTTCTGGCCCTGATGGTCATCCTGCTGATCGTCGGCAAGGTCCCCTTAAGCTACAACGTGCGGAATCTGTTCGTGCGCTGGAAGACCACGGTCATGACCGGCCTGGCCTTCACGCTTGTCGTTGCGCTCATGACCGTGATGCTGGCCTTCGTCAACGGCATGTACCGACTCACCGAAAAGAGCGGCCAGCCCGACAATGTGATTGTGCTGTCGGAAGGGGCCACCGACGAATCGTTCAGCGTCCTGACGTTTGTTGATTCGGCAGACATTGAACGCGAAC
>JAFEBR010000393.1 GCA_018242565.1 Planctomycetota bacterium
GAAGCCGTCTGTCGTCTCTGGAAAGTCCGCGAAACGCAACTGCAGTACATTCGCCACAAATTCGTTGAGGGTCTGCAAGAAGGGCGCAAGAGCCGAGGTCAATGGGAGTTCCAATATGTCCAGGACCCGCGCCGAGGATTGACTCCTCTGATGCGTCCTTATCGGCCGTATCCTGACGACATCCCGCGCTCCCTGCGTCAGTTTCTGCTGCCAGAACGAATTGAAGGGGTCCCCCTGGCTGTAGTGGCATCGATCCTGGTCGCCTATCTGCTGTGCGTGGCGCCGGGAGATTACTTTCTCTTAGGGCGACTGCATTGCCGCAAGTACACTTGGGCCCTGTTCGTCGTGATTTCAGCGGCGTTCACCGGTTCCACCGTACTCGTCGCCCGGAATTACATGGGTCAGGCCGATTACCATACCAGCCTGGTGATCGCCGACGTAGTTGCGAACTCGTCGTCAGCCTCAGAGCCCATGATCGCCAGGACAACCCGTTTCGATCTGCTCTTCGTCGCCCAGCCGGAAATGGTAGAGATCCCCCTGCGGAACGAACTGTACACCGATCTCACAAATCTGACGGTCCAATCCGACAAATCGGACACCGACCCCAACGCATTCTGGGCCGGATCTGACGAATCAGAAATGGACGCCATGGAAGTCAAGGTCACCGATCTGCCCGTCTATTCCGGTGTGATCCCGTATGCCTACAGCGTCCACCAACAGATGCGGCAATGGTCACCCCGAGTCAATCGGCGGACGACTCTGGGTGATGACCGTGATTTACTGGCCGCGGTGAAGATTCCGTGGTCAAACCTCGATGCGAAATCCTGGACGACCGAACCCGGCCGACAGGCGCTGCTGGCGACTCTCGAAAAAGCAGTGCCCGAAGCCACCGTGTGCTTGTTCAATCGCAATGATCTGGTCGCGATCCACGACCCCGAGACGCAAACCTCGCTGCCGTCATTAATGTCCAACTCACTGCCCACGGCGCGACTCGCCACGCTGCTCTCATCGATCAGCAATCGGGCACCACTCGGCTTTTTTCACGTCGTCTCGCAAGTGGCCCCGACGGGCGGCGTGTACCTGGAAGACCTGTCGGTGCTCGACAGTTCCAATTCCCGCCAGTGGCTGCTGGTGGTCGGTGTCAAACGCGATAATGAATGGCTCGTCTACCGCCGACGGTATGCGCTACCTGATTAATCCGGAATGACCGCGAACAATTCCTCGGCAACCGCTTCGATCTGCCGGGCCGAGATCGCGTGCAATTCGTCGGCGAAACCGACGAGCAGCGCCAGGTCACACAGCCGGTTGATCCGGCGGGGAATACCTCCCGAAAGTTCATGCAGCAGAGCCAACGAGTCTGCCGCGAACAGCGAACGCTGGGCCCCCGCGGCAGCCAGCCGGGACGCCACGTAACGCGACGTTTCGTCGAGCGTCAATGGTCGCAACTGGCATTTCACCGCCAGCCGTTCTTCCAGTTGCCCCATGCGATGAATGGTGGTGAACAGTTCATTCTGGCCGGCGAATATCAACGTGAACTGCCGTCCGGCACCCTGTTGAAAATTCAACAGCAGTCGCATGGCCTGAAAGACCTGCCAATCATCGATGAGGTGGGCCTCATCGATGACGATCACCGGGCGACACCCTTCGGCGTTCAATTGCCCCAGCCGCTGGTCGATTTCCCGAACAGTGCGGTCAACACCGACAGTTTCCGTACCTGCATACAGTCCGGTGGCTCCCAGTTCGACGGCCAGATATGCCAGCAGTTCGGCGGCTGCCATCTGCGGAAAGACCAGGTGGGCGAATGGTCGATAAGGGTCTGCCAGTTGCCGACTCAAGACTTGCAGCAGAAAGCTCTTGCCAACACCGGTCTCGCCTCCCAGCAGGGCGGCGCCTTTTCCGTTCTCAATCACGTACCGCAGCTTGAGCAGAGCCGCCTGGTGTGTGTCACCCGGAAAGTAACTTCCCAGATCCGCCGCATCATCAAACGGATTCCGTTCCAGTTGCCAATACGATTCGTACATCTCGCTCTCCTCATTCGCGACGGGCCGCACGCGTGACAGACTGATGGCCAGTCTCAACCATCAGTTTCCGGCGACTGCCGATCCGCGATTCTCGTTCACAAAGGTGTCGATCTGACCCAGCCAGTGGATCCCCTGATGTTCAACATCAGCGGCCGTCACATGGGTCGCTTCGGCCGCTTGCGCCCGGGCCACCGAGACAAACGCGTCAATCGCCCGACACTCCAGGGCCGGCGGCGGCTGTCCCTGATCCCAGGGACCGGCGTCCACCAGGACCAGATCAAATTCATGCTCCAGCATGCGGAGCAACGACTGTAGTCGGACAGCTGCTTTATGATCAGCCGGCACGGCTTCGCAGAGCGGCACGATCGATACCTGATCGTTCAAGTCCCAGATCGCCGAGCGGGGATCGAATTCTCCATCTCGAAGCACCGCTTCCAGCCCGCACTCGGTACGAACTGACAAGGCCTGGGCCACCCCCGGCTCCGCAAAGTGAGCATCCACGATCGCCACTCGAACCGATCTGGATGTGACCAGCGCCCGCGCCAGCGTCACAATTAACGAGGTCCGACCAGCCTGGTGACCGCGGCCGCTGAAGGCGACACACCGCAATCCACTCGATTGGGTCAATTCAAAGAGACAATCGACGAGTTGTCGGATATCTTCCGCGCCAGACGATTTCAGCAGCAAATCGGCCACAGCCGGCCAGGCAATGGGGGGATCTTCGTCCGTCGGACTCGGAAATGCCGCCGGGGCAGACTCGGTCGTGGGCTCCGCAAGGTCCAAGCGAACAGATGTTTCAGGAACATGCGGCGAATCAAACCGCAACCTGGCCCCATTGGCCCGCTCATACAAATCACCGTCGACAGGGGCCGGTGTGACCGCCAGTTGCGGCGTAGCAGGTGTGATTTCTGATGTTGCGGTTGTGGCATCGTCAACGACCTCGGCGGCAGATCCTTCCTGCGCCGCGGCGGCGGGTGCCACCGGAGCCGGAACCTCGGTGCCGACTGCGGTGGGCGCGGTCGCGGGCCGTAAGGGGTCTCGCAGGCTTTTCGCCCACCCCCGCACGACGGCAGAAGGATGCTGTTCAAGGGCCGATGCGTCGCCAGTTTGGCGTTCGTAGGCTTTCAGAAGTGCACGGTTGATGACGGTCATGTGACTGGCCTATCGCTGAATGGTGTCGGAATCATCGACTTCAATCGTGCCATTGAGCCAGGCCCCGCGCTGGCGTTCCGCTTCGTCTTTTTTGTCGGTCGTGTAGTCCGCCGCCTGCACCGACTGTTCGTCGTCCGCTCCCTGCGGAGGGGAATTCGACAACACCTGGCCTGACGTATGAACGACCTGACGATGTCGCGACGCAGCAGCAGGCCGAGGCGCCGGTTTGGACGGTTCCGGCTCATACTCAGCCATTTCTGTTTCGATGGCCTCTGGAGAATCATCCAGAAACTGCACGAACTGGGTCACCAGTGCCAACACCGAAAGCACCGTCAGGACGATGGAGGCAAACCACAACTGCCCGAAGAGCTTTTTGCGGCGGGACGACATCCAGTCCCGACGATGATCGCGCGATTCGGACGCCCCGGGGACCGGGGGCCGGCGAGGGGGTAACGGCGGAGGAGCAACGACGGCAACAGGCACCGAGGCCACTACCTCGGCAGCCGGCAGAGGGGGCGCAACAGGTCGTGCTGTTCGACGGGGGGTGACATCCGGCAAGCGCAGGTGGAACGGCTGTGGGCCGGGGTGAGGATTTGAATTCCCGGGCTCGAACTCGCCTGAGCTGCCTTGTGAAGCCGTTTTCAGGTCCATAGTCGTTCGGAATTTCTGCTAAGTCAGATGGAATCGTCGCACCGGGCAATGGAAACCCGGGTTTTGTCAAACTGGGATGTTTAGACAAAACCAGCCTGCGCAGTGCAGACCAGCGCCTGTCGATTAAGTATCGACTGACGATTCCGCAAACTTTGAGAATTCTGACGACTTTGCCGATTAGGCAGACTTGGGCGCGGCCTTTGACTCGGCGAGCGCATCTTTCAGTGTCTCGACATGCTCGGCGACTTTCTGAGCCGCAGCCGCGTAGCCTTCCCCGGCCCCATCACCCAGCATGCCGATCAGCCCGCCCAGCGCTGTCTTGATTTTGTCCGCGTTGGCCCCGACCAGGGCACCGACGGCGATCCCAGTCGCCAAACAGACTACTTCACTACGAGTCAGGGGCATAACACACACTCCGTACGTTAAAACCACCAGATCAACCGGTCGGTCCCCCAAGCCCATCGGGGTCGAATGAATTCAACCGC
>JAFEBR010000394.1 GCA_018242565.1 Planctomycetota bacterium
CTGAAGAAAGACGTCGGGGTCAGAACTGTCGCGCAAGTCCAGGCAATAGATCTTGCGGTTGGGAACGTCCCAGGCCCCGAGTGCGTTGGGGCGTGCTTCTGCTTCAGTCTCAGCCGAATCGGTCTCTGCAACGTCTTCGTCGTCGGCATCGTCCTGGGTCGACTTGATCAGCGACACACCGGCGCGTCCTTTGACGCCGTGGCGGTCGAGAATCCAGCGGGCGGCACGGGGAAACAGCCACGACAAGAGGACCATGTCCCCCCGGACCGACTTCAGAAATAACATGCCCGTATGGTCGGGCGTGAGGTCATTGATGTGCGGCACGAGCGAGATTTCGACGTCCGGATCGAGCAACAGGGCCGCGGCGATATTCTCTTCGAGCTGTCGCTTGGCCGGGTTGCGGCCCGGTGCCTGGGCGATAACGACCGTAACTTTCTTACCCGCCATGAGTAATGCCTCACCAAATCGATGTGCCGGGAGAGGGACCTCGTCCCCGCAACCCTGCTGATGTCGCGACTCAATCCCGGCTCGACCGGGCTGTGTCGCACGCTCCAACTGTTATACGTCGAACGGTGGCCTCGTGGCTACTCGTTCATCTGGCCTTTGATCATCCGCTGGGTCTTTTCCCAACCGGCCGCGAGCAGATCGACGTATTCCTGGGGTGTCAGCAGTTTCGCGTCGGTCTGAAACTCGTACAGCCAGCCTGCGTGATAAGGATCGGTATTGATCACCGCCGGGTCCTGCAACGGCTTGTCGTTGAACCGTCCAACATGACCGTCGGCCAGCGAATACAGACTCGAAACAGCCTTCGAGCTTTCGATCTCGCCAATTTCCTGTTTGAGGCGGACGGGGGTGTCGGGGTCGATACTCCAGCTCAAGAAATACACGTCCTGCAACAGGCGCACGGAATATGACGTAAACCCAACCCGGTAGACGTCGTCAAACCGCTGCAACCAGAGGTGGTTTGCCGCATACAGGCGGTCGCCGGGAATCGGGGCTGCAAACTTGCCCATCATGAACACTAAGTCGTCTGCCATGTCCACCAGTAGATAGACAATTCGAGGGCAATGCAACCCGGGGCCGGCGTCTTTTTTCCGACGCCGCTGTCCGAAAAACAGGGCGGTTTCCGACTGTATTCGCCGGGGCGACCGACCGCGTCTGGTCAGAGGCCGGAAATTGCCATTGCAGATCCCTCCGACATCGGTCAAAAGGGGGAGCAGGCCGCAGTCGAAGCGAAACAACAGGCAGAGATTCCGCGAGGAAGTCGGAGGCTGAGATGTGCAACGCCGATGGCAACGTCTGGGAAAACTGGACCGATATCAGCGGCCAGACCGCCGAAAATGCAGTGCTTGATCCACTCGCAATGCGGACGAGAGTGTCCGTTTATTTCCGACCGGAAGTCTGTACGATAAGGATACCATGAAAAATATCATTACGCTGATTCTGGGCGGTGGCAAAGGGACCCGTCTGTATCCGTTGACCAAGCTGCGGTCTAAGCCGGCTGTCCCGTTAGCGGGCAAATACCGCCTGATCGATATTCCGATTTCCAACTGCCTCAACAGCGGTCTCAATCAGATCTACGTGATGACGCAGTTCAACTCGGTCAGCCTGAATCGGCACATCAACCAGGCGTACAAATTCGACCTGTTCGGGGGCGGATTCGTCGAAATCCTGGCGGCCCAGCAGACCAACGAGGGGGATAAGTGGTACCAGGGAACGGCCGACGCCGTCCGGCAAAACCTGCGATCGATTCGTGATCGCTCGGTCGACTACGTGCTGATCCTGTCGGGCGACCAGTTGTACCGCATGGATTTCGACAAGATGCTGAAAGTACATCAGCAGGCGCAGGCTCAGGTCACGATTGCCGCGCTGCCGGTGGACCGCAAGCAGGCCTCGGCGTTTGGCATTGTCCGGCTCGATGAAGGGGGCCGGGTGGTGGGCTTTCTGGAAAAGCCCAAGACCGACGCCGACCTGGCGCTGGTCCGGACTGAACCGGCCTCGATCGACGCCCGGGGCATTGCCAGCCATGGCCGCGACTGCCTCGCCAGCATGGGGATCTACCTGTTCAATCGCGACACCCTGGTGGAACTGCTTGACAAGACCACCTACCAGGATTTTGGCAAAGAGATTTTCCCGGCGGCGATTCGCTCACGGCAC